>JASLOV010000084.1 GCA_030745285.1 Dehalococcoidia bacterium
GGCGACGGCAAGGGCAAGACGACCTCGGCGCTCGGTGTCTCGCTGCGCGCCTGGGGGCGCGGCTGGAAGATTTGCTGGCTGCAGTTCATCAAGTCCAAGACCTCGCACTACGGCGAGACGCGCGCGGCGGAACGCATGGGCTTCGAGATGATCACGCTCGGCGACGGCTTCACCTGGCTCTCCGAGGACATCGAGAAGGACAAGTCGCTCGCCCGCGAGTGCTGGACGCTCGCCCGCGAGAAGATCGAGTCCGCCGAATACGACCTCGTCGTGCTCGATGAGATCACCTACCCCGTCAGCTACGGCTGGCTCGATGTCGACGAGGTGGTGAGTACGCTGCGCGACCGCCCCGAGCATGTCGACGTGATCATGACCGGCCGCGACGCCGCCCCTAAACTTGTGGAGTTCGCCGACCTCGTCACGGACATGACCGAGGTGAAGCATCCCTACCAGCAGGGCATCAAGGCCCAGCCCGGGATCGACTACTGATGGCTGCCGCCGAATTGTCAGTCCCTCAAGAAGTCGCGGCGACTACGGAAACTGAGTTCGCGATCCGCAGCATCTGTGTAGGGCTAAGCGAATTCGTCAAGCTGGGAGCGGCACACAACGCGCCTGAAGTCGCGCTTCAATTCCTCGCCCAGGGCTTTGAACGCCTAACCAAACTCATTCTCATTCTCGGCACGCTGGAGCAGGAGGGCTGGCTGATGTCCAAGAAGGACCTCCAGAACAAGAAGAAGGCGGGGCACCGCGTTGATCAGTTGCTATCGCGAGTGATCGAACTCTGCGAGACCACTGGCTTCGCGGAAGGTTCCCCAGCGATGGTCGATGACCTGGATTTCCTGAAGAACGACGCCCGGCTCTCAATGCTCGTGGAAGTAATCGCCGACTTCGGAGACTCGGGACGGTACAACAGCCTCGACATCCTAGTTGGCGAGTCACCCAACGGGGGACCACGTGAGGCTTTCGAGGATCTGAAGTTTGACGTACTGGCGGATTATCCGGAGTGGGAGGCCAAGCTCGCGTCGCCCGAATTCAACCAATTCTACGAAGTTCTGTACGGTGACCTGATGGAGGTCCTTCAACACTTCGCGCGCTCACTCTGCCGGATGTTCAGTCTCGGTCTCCTGGGGCAGCCCGGGAAGCGGATGACGGCGATCGTCCAACCATTCATCAAACTTCGCGATCAAGATCTGCGCCCGCGCGCTGCCGGATGCGGCGGATGATCACGGAGTCGCCGCAGCAGGTCATCGCCCGCACCGCCGCCGCCATCGCGCCGCCGAACGAGGACGCCGCCGCACGCGCGGCGGAGCGGCAGGAGCGGCTGACGAAGCCGCCGGGCTCGCTCGGCCGGCTGGAGTCGCTCGCGACATACATCGCCGGGCTCACCGGCAGCGACCGCCCCCGGCTGGCGCGACGGCTGCTGGTCGTCGCCGCCGGCGACCACGGCGTCGCCGCGCACGATGTCTCCGCCTACCCCCAGTCGGTGACCGCACAGATGGCGGCAAACTTCGCCGGCGGCGGGGCGGCCGTCAGCGTGCTCGCCGACCACGCCGGCGCGCGCGTGCGCATCGTCGATGCCGGTGTGGCCGGTGACACCGTCGATGCCCCCGGCCTGCTGCGCCTGCGGCTCGGCGCGGGCACCGACGACATCACCCGGGGCCCGGCGATGTCGCGCGAACTGGCCGCGCGAACGATCGCCGAGGGGATCGCGCTCTTCGAGGCGGAACACGACGCAGCAGGCGGTGGGGGCGTCGACATCGTCGGCTGCGGCGAGATGGGCATCGGCAACTCGACGGCCGCCGCGACGATCGTCGCCGCCGTCACGGGCCGGCCACCACGATCCGTCACCGGCCGGGGCACCGGCATCGATGACGACCGCTTCGAGGCGAAGATCGGAGCGGTCGAACGTGCGCTCGAGGTGAACCGCCCGGATGCGACGGACGGTGTCGCCCTGCTGGCGGCGATCGGCGGATTCGAGATCGGGGTGCTGGCCGGGGTCTACCTCGCCGCGGCGGCGGCTCGCGTCCCGGCCGTCGTCGACGGGCTGATCTCGGGCGCGGCGGCGCTGGTCGCGACGGCGGTCGAGCCGGCGGTGCAGCCCTACCTCGTCGCCTCGCATCGCTCGGTCGAGCCGGGCCACTCTGCGACGCTCGAACAGCTCGCGCTCGAACCGCTCTTCGACCTCGGCATGCGGCTCGGCGAGGGCACCGGCGCGGCGATCGGCATCACCCTCTGCGTCGCCGCCTGCCGGCTGCTCGACGAGATGGCGACCTTCGACGAAGCAGGCGTGGACGGCTCCGACACCGTCGTCATGCCCGAGTGACAGCCGAGCGACCACCGGGTGATAGCGAGCGGCAGCGCACGATGAACAATCTGCGGTCACTGCTCTCGTCGCCGCTGATCGCGCTCGAATTCCTCACGCCGCTGCGGCTGCGCCCGGTGCGGCAGTGGGACGATCGCACGTTCGGTCAGGCGCTGGCCTGGTACCCGGCCGTGGGACTGCTGATCGGCGTCGCGCTGCTGCTCGTCGACCGCGGACTGGAGCAATTGCTGCCGCCCGCGCCCACCGCCGCGCTGGAGGTGGCGCTGCTGGCGCTGCTGAGCGGCGGCCTGCACCTCGACGGCGTCGCCGACACGGCCGACGGGCTGGCGTTGCAGGGTGACCGCGCCGACCGGCTGGGGGTGATGAGCGTCGGCAACATTGGCCCGGCCGGGGTGATGTCGCTGGTGATCGTGCTGCTCGTGCTGTGGGCGGGGCTCGCCTCGGCCGCTCCCCCGGTGCGATCGGCGGCGCTCGTGCTCGCCCCGGCGCTCGGGCGTTGGTCCGTCGCGCCCATGGTCGTGCTCTTCCACCCGGCCCGTCCGAAGGGGCTCGGCCACGCTCTCCACGAGGGCGCGTTCCCGCTGGCCGTACCGGTGGCGACGGCGATCGCCGCCGTGGCGGCGGCAGCGCTGTTCGGGCCCGAGGGGCTGGTGCTGCTCGCCGTCGCCGTTGTCGCATCTGTGGTGGTCGCGGGATCGGCGAGCCGCATGCTCGAGGGCGTCACCGGCGACACCTACGGCGCGGCGATCGAGGTGACGCAGGCGGCGGTGCTGCTCTCGATCGTGGCCGCAGGGGGTCGAGGCTGGCTCGATCCCACGTTCCTGACCTGACGCCAATGGGCGACCTCTGGTTCATCATCGGCGGTGCGCGCAGCGGCAAGAGCCGCCATGCCGAGCAGCTCGCGCGCGACAGCGGCCGCGCGGTCGTCTACGTCGCCACGATGGAGCCGCGCGATGACGAATCCCGCCGCCGAGTCGCCCGTCACCGTGCCTCACGGCCGGCCGAATGGACAACTGTGGAGGCGCCGCTCGACCCCGCCGCCGCCGTGCGCGCTTCGAACGAGGGCGCCTGCGTACTGCTCGACTGCCTCTCACTCTGGGTGGCGAACCGCCTGATGGCGCTCGGCGAACCGCCCGTCCTGGAGGCGACCGAGGCAACCGGGGCAACCGAAGCAACCGAAGCGCTCGGGCAGCTCGATACGCTCGAGTCCACCCTGCGCGCCGAGGCCGAGGCGCTGGCCGAGGCTGCTGCCTCGCGGTCAGCCCCCACGGTGGTCGTCAGCAACGAGGTCGGGGCGGGGGTGGTGCCGGAGTACCCGCTCGGGCGCACGTACCGGGACCTGCTGGGGGTCGTCAACCAGACGGTGGCCGTACGGGCGACGCGGGCGTGGCTCATGGTCGCTGGCCGGCCGCTCGAACTGCCCCCGGCCGAGCGCTAGACCCGGGCTCGGGCTAGTTGCCCTCCCAGGCGAGCAGCGTCGCGACAATCTCCAGGCGGTCGCCGCCGCGGGCGACGGAGAGCGTGATCTCGTCACCGACATCGTGCAAGTCGACGATGCGTGCCAGTTCCTGGATCGAGACCACCTCGACACCGTCGATCGCGGTGATCACGTCGCCGCCCGCCGGGATGAAGCCGCCGTCGTTTCGGCCGGCCGAGCGCAAGCCGGCGATGTCAGCGGCCGAACCGCCGACGACCAGCGTGACGTAGACGCCGCGCTCGACCTCGACGCCCGCATCGGCGGCGTTGAGCGAGTTCAACGTCAGTCCGGAGATACCGAGCTGCGGGTGCGTGATCTCGGTACCCGCAATCAGATCGGGCAGGAAGCGCAGAGCGGTGTTGATCGGGATGGCAAGCCCGACCCCGACGAAGACGCGCTCCTGCGTCGGGTTGTGAATCGCCGTGTTGATGCCGATCACTTCGCCGGCGCTGTTGAACAGCGGGCCGCCGGAGTTGCCGGGGTTCACCGCAGCGTCGATCTGGATCACGCCGCGGATCGAACGGCCCGATGAGTTCTGGCTGGATTCGCGGCCGGTGCCGCTGATGATTCCTCGCGTCACCGTAAAGTCGAACGAGAAGGGATTGCCGATGGCGAAGACGTCCTCGCCTGTACGCACGAAGTCGGAGTTGCCGAAGCGGGCCGGCACCAGTCGCGGGGGCTGGATCGAGGCCTGCAGCACGGCAAGGTCGTTCGCCGGGTCGGTGCCCAGCACCTGCGCGCGCGCGACGGTGCCGTCCGACATCGTGATCGCGACCTCCTCGGCGCCCTCGATCACGTGGTAGTTCGTGAGGATGTGGCCGGCGGAGTCGACGATGATGCCGGTGCCCTCCGCCTCGGAGCGGAACTGGCGATCGCCGAACGGAGTCTGGCTGGTCTCCGTCTGCGCCACGCTGATTGCGACGACGGAACGGCTGACGTCCTCGACGAGGTCGGCCAGCAGCGGAATGCCGCCGCCCGGGATGGGCGCTTCCGGCGCCTGCGTCGCATCTGCCGTCGCGGAGTCCGCCGCCGTCTGCAGAATCGGCTGGCTCTGCAGCGAGGCCGTCGCCACGATCGCCTGCGAGACCGGATCGTCGTCACCGGCGACGTTCACGGCCAGCACTCCGCCTGCCACCATCGCCACGATGACGACGGCTGCCTGGATCAGTGTGGCTACCCAGTTCTTGCGGGACATCGATCACCTCGCGGTTCGCGCTCTCGTGCGATTCGTCCTGCAGACATCGTGACGGGCGGGCACCAAACGGCTGTATGTCGATTGTAGAGAAGATGCTAACGGCCGTGCGCTGCCGGAGCGGGGCCGGCCGGTGCCCGATCGAGGCGGGACTGCCGTTAGCGGCCCTTGAACTCCGGCTTTCGCTTCTCGACGAAGGCGGCGGGGCCTTCCCGGGCGTCGTCGGTCGACTGCACGATCGTCATCGCCGCCTGCGCCGCTTCCAGCCCTTCCATGAAGTCCTGGTTGTGGGCGCGGTAGACCAGGCGCTTGGCGAGCTGCATCGCCACGGGCGGCCCGTCCGCCAGCTTTCGCGCCAGCGCGTACGTCTCGTCCAGCAACTGGTCGTGAGGTGCGACGCGATTGACGTAGCCGATCTGCAGCGCCTCTTCCGCACCGAAGACATCGCCGCTCCAGATCAGCTCGAGCGCCTTCGGCGTACCGACGATGCGCTGCAAGAGCCACGCACCGCCGTCACCGGGAATCAGCCCGACATTGACGTACGACATGCCGAAGCGGGCCTGGTCGGAGGCGATGCGGATGTCCGCCATCGAAGCCATGTCCATGCCGGCGCCTACGGCCGCGCCGTTGACCGCGGCGAGGTACGGCTTGTCCAGGTACTCCAGCGCCTGCGGGACGCGGTGGACGCTGTAGCGCAGCGAATTGCGGCGCTCCCCGGGCGTGCGGTCCTGCTGCAGGACGGTGTCCTCATCCGCCCGCGCCTTCAGGTCGGCGCCGGCGCTGAACGCCCGGCCGTTGCCGGTGACGACGACGACGCGGACGCCATCGTCCTCGGTCGCGCGACGAATGCCGTCCTCCCACCCGGTCAGCAGCCCGGCACTGAACGAATTCATGCGTTCGGGCCGGTTCAGGGTGATGGTTGCGATGCGGTCTTCGACCGCGTAAAGAACTTCTTGCACGTCGTCGGTCATGGCTGCCTCCCGCCGGTGCGAGAGTGTAGGCACGGCTGCGGCGCGGTGGCGAGCCACGGCATATGCCCGGCGCGTCCGCATGGCCAACGGCGGCGCGTCGGGTACGCCGCCATGCGGTACCATCCGCCGCACCTGGACCGCATTCGGACTGGCGGCCGGGCACAGCGTCCTGGCAGGCAGCGCAGGAGGGCCCGATGGACTTTGGCTGGAGCAAGGACGAAGGCTCGTTCCGTCAGCGCGTGCGCGACTTCCTGGACGAGCACTGGACAAACGCCGACGACACCTCGACCGAGGGGCAGCAGCGTGGCCGCAACTTCGAGAAGGTGCTCGCCGACAACGGCTGGCTGACGATGGCGTGGCCTGAGCAGTACGGCGGCCAGGGCGCTTCCCACGTCGAGCAGATGATCTACAAGGAGGAGGCCGCGCTGCACGCCGCACCGACCGGCGGAGGAGGAGTCAGCCTGGTCGGACCGACGCTCCAGATTCACGGTACGGAGGAGCAGAAGAAGGAGCATCTGCCGAAGATCGCGAACGCCGAGGTGCTCTGGTGCCAGGGCTACTCGGAGCCGGGCTCGGGCTCCGACCTCGCCTCGCTCCAGATTCGCGCCGTCCGGGACGGGGACGACTTCATCATCAACGGTCAGAAGATCTGGACCTCCGGCGCCCAGCGTGCGGACTGGATCCACGTGCTGAAACGCACGGAGCCGGACGCGCCGAAGCACCGCGGCATCTCCTACTTCATGGTGAGGATGGACACCCCGGGCATCACCGTTCAGCCGATCGAGCAGATGCATGGCGCACGTGGCTTCAACGAGACGTTCTTCGAGGATGCGCGCGTGCCCGCCCGGAACATCATCGGCGAGGAGAACCGCGGCTGGTACGTCGCCACCACCACCCTCGATTTCGAACGCTCCGGCGTGCAGCGGGCGGCGGGCGTCCAGCGCTCGTTCGCGCGCCTGCTCGGCTTCGCCAACGAACCGGACAGCGCCGGCCGGGGCCAGCGCGTCGCGGACGGCGCGCTCAACCGGCACACCCTCTCCGAGACGGCGATCGAGATCGAGGTCGGCCGCTACCTTGGCTACCGCGTGGCGTGGATGCAGTCGCGTGGCCTGGTCCCGAACTACGAGTCCTCGATGTCGAAGGCGTACAACTCCGAACTCTCGCAGCGCAACGCTCGCCGCGGCATCAGCCTGCTCGGCCTGCACGGCACCCTGCGGCCGCAGTCCGATCACAGTGTGATGGACGGCCAGTACTGCCAGCTCTACATGTCGACGGTTTCGGCGACGATCGCGGCCGGCACGAGCGAGATTCAGCGCAACGTCATCGCTACCCGCGGCCTCGGGCTGCCGCGAGGGTAGCGCGACTGGCTGCGCGCTCGACGGCGGGCCGTCAGACTTGCGGCTGGCCCGCGTGTCTGACCACCGTTAGGTTGTGAGCATGCTCCCCGCAACCCGGATTCGGCGTGTCGCTACCGTCGTCGCGCTGGCCGCGATCTGGGCGCTGACTGCCGCCTGCTCGGGCACGGCCGACCTCATCCCCGGTGACACCACGATCGAAGTCACCGCTCCCGCCGAAGCCTCGCCGACGGCGGTGATCGCGCCCCCGATCCTCGCTCCCTCCAGCATCGGTGTCACCGGCGCCAGGCCCCGCACCAATGGCGTCCCGGAGACCATCCCGGACACCGAACTCGCACGCTCCGTCGTCCAGCTTCAGCTGTTCGACATCAGCACCGGCTTCGTGCGGCTGGTCCGCGACGGCTCCGGCGTCGTGATCGACGCGGACGAGCGCCTGGTGCTCACCTCGTACGCGCTGGTCAACCCCTACGAGCCGAACGGCACTTCCGCCTACACCTCCATCGCTGTCGGCATCAGCCGCGCCCCCGGCGAGGAGCCGTCGACGACCTTCGAGGCGGAACTGGTCGCGGCCGACCCGCTGCGTGACATCGCGGTGCTACGCGCCACCCGCCTCTATCGGGGCGGCGCGATCGGCCCCGGTGACTTCTCCGTCCCGGCCGTGCTGCTCGGAGACGCGGAGACGCTCGAACGCGGCGACGCCCTTCGCATCCTCGGTCACCCGGGGCTGGAGAGTGAAGGCGGCTCGCAGGCCGTCGTCTCCAGCACCGCCACCATGACCGGATCGCGAGGGCACGCCCTGATCACCGGTCGCGCCTGGCTGCGGACCGACGCCCGCCTGCCGTACGGCATCGCCGGGGGCCCGGTCTTCGACGCCACCGGTGCTCTGATCGGCGTCGCGACTCAGCTGGCGTATGACCCGCAGGCACCCATCGGACAGGTACGCCCGCTCAGCCTCGCAACGGAGGTGATCGCCACGGCACGGCGCGCCGGTCCGCTGGCCAGCCATCGCCCGCCGCTGGAAGTACCGGCTCTTCCCACCACCCCGCGCAGTCAGGGCGACGCCATCGTCGTGGGCGACATCTCGTTCGCGGAGAACGCGGTCGAAGGGGCGA
The DNA here is from genome assembly GCA_030745285.1 of Dehalococcoidia bacterium. GTDB lineage: Bacteria > Chloroflexota > Dehalococcoidia > UBA2979 > UBA2979 > SHYR01. The sequence goes on from JASLOV010000084.1 coordinate 8,431, forward strand.
ACGGCCTCGGCCTCTTCGACTACACCCTGCAGTTCCCGTCGGAGCTGCCGGCGCTCTACTACGAGTACGCCGCACAGGGCGTGCCGGACGGCGCGCTGGTGGAGGAACGCTGGTTCCTGGACGGCATCCTGCAGGACGCGCTCTCGTCCTCGTTCAACTGGATGGGCGGCCCCTTCGCGGTGATCGCGGACCGGCTGGCGGCGCCGCCACCGCGGAACGTCCCGAACGGCCGCTGGCTGCTGGAGGTATGGGTCGATGGCACCGTGCGTGCCTCCAGCGTCACCTTCGTCGCCCTGCCACCGCCGGGCGAACCGGTGCTCGACGGGCTGACCTTCGCCTCGAGCATCGACAGCATCGCGCCCACGCCCCCGTCCAGCGTCGCCGAGCAGTTGCTGGCGACCTTCGACTACGAAGGCGCGCGCGGCGCCACGCGGCTGCGCTGGATCGTGTTTCGTGACGGCCGCGTCATCTACCAGTCGCCGGAGGTGCGATGGCAGGGTGGCGAAAGCGGCACCTGGTGGATCGGCTACTCCGCCGAAGGACCGATCGGCGCCGGATTCTGGGAGTTCGAGGTCTACCTCGACAGCCCCGGTCAGCCGCGACCGGTCAGCCGCGGCGCGAACGGCATCGACCTGCGCTGAGAACACTGCTACGGGGGCCGCTGCGCTCAGCCCTCGGTCGCCCTCCCGAGCATCACGTCGAGCTGGTCGAGCGTCACGTTCGAGCCGGAGAGGACGAGCACCAGTCGCTTCGCTCGCACGCGATCGGCGTTCGCCAGCGCGGCCGCCAGCGAAGCCGCCCCCGCAGGCTCGACGAGCAGGTGTTGCGCCCCAAGCAGCTCGACGACGGCGGCCTCGATCACGCTGTCAT
>JASLOV010000085.1 GCA_030745285.1 Dehalococcoidia bacterium
GCGCGCTCCGCATCCTTGCGCTGTCGTTCGGCGTCGCTCGCGGCCTGCTCGGCGGCTTCCACGTCGCGGCGTGCCTGTTCGCGCACCGCCTCAGCGGCCTTGCGTTGCTGCTCGGCTTCTTCGACGGTGCGCGCGGCGGCCTCGGCGGCGTGCTTGGCCTGCTCACGGGCCTGACGTTCGGCGTCCTCCCGCTGGCGCTCGGCGTTGCTGGCGGCCTCGGCGGCGGCCTCGGCGTCACGTCTAGCCTGCTCGCGCGCACGCTCAGCGTCCTTGCGCGCGCGCTCGGCGTCCTTGACGGCCTGGGCGGCAGCCTCGGCGTCCCGCTTGGCCATGGCACGCGCCTGTTCTTCCGAGGTCTTCCGCTCGCGTTCGGCGCGTTGGGCGGCCTGCTCGGCGGCCTCGGCCTCGCGCTTGGCCTGCTTGCGCGAGTGCTCGGCATCGCGGCGCTGGCGCTCCGCCTCCTTCGCGGCCTTCGCTGCGGCGTCAGCGTCGCGTTTCGCCTTGGCGTGCGCCCGCTTCTCGGCAGCCTTGTGCTGTTCGTCCGCGGCCTGCGCGGCCTGTTCGGCGGCGGCCGCCTCGCGTCTGGCCCTGTCGCGCGCCGCTTCGGCGTCGCGACGCTGCTGTTCGGCCTCCTTGATCGCCTCCGCCGCGGCCTTGGATTCTCTGATCGCTTCCTCGCGAGCTCGTTGCTGGGCCGCTTCGCGCTGCCGCTCGGCATCTGCGGCGGCCTGCTCGGCGGCCATGGCATCGCGGCGTGCCTGTTCGCGAGCGCGCTCGGCCTCCCGCCGCTGGTCTTCGGCTTCCTCGAGGGCCAGCGCCGTGGCAGCGGCATCGCGGCGCGCCTGCTCGCGAGCACGCTCGGCGTCCTGTCGCTGCTGTTCGGCGTCGGCGAGCAGATGGGTGTCTCCGTTCGTCGGCGTCTCGTCGGGCGTCGGCGCATCGGCGGTACCCGCAGATGAAGTGGAGCCTTCTGCGTCGCGCGTGGACTCCGGCCCGTCGCCGCTATCTGACGGTGCCGCGGCGGCCGGCGGCACGTCCGGGATCCCGGCGCCCGTCTCGGCCTTCCGGCTGGCCCACTCCGCCGCCAGGTCGGCGTCAGCGGCGCGCTCACGCTGGATCGCGTGGGCGCCGTCGAGGTAGTCGGAGATCTGCGCGGCGAATGCTTGCGGGTCGCACCCGATCGGCTGGGCGGACCGCTTCAGGCGCTTGAAGAGGCCACCTCGCTTTCGCCCGTCCTCTTTGGCCGCCAGCAGCGACACTGTCAGCGTCTGCAGGTGCGGGGCATCGACCGTCCGCAGATGCGTCGTCAACTCCTGCTCATCGCCTGGGCTCATCAGCGCGCTGACGAGGATGAGGTCGGGAACTGCCTCGGCGATTGCCGCGATCGCCGCGTCCTTCGAATCGACTAGGGTCAGGGTGGCATGCACGTAGCGACGGATCGTCGTGCGCAGCGCCTGTGCCTGGCGCGAATCCGGTTCGATGGCGAGTACCTGGGCCACTACAACCTCGACAGCAAGATCACCAGCGTGACGGTGACTAGCGCCAGTACCAGCACCGGCGCGCGCGTGAGCCCGATTCGGCCGGCCGCATCCTCCACGGACCGACACACGGAGGTCGAGACCTCTTCGAGCATCTGGAGCGGCGCGCTGGCGACCGCACCCATGCGCTCCTCAACCCAGACGAAGGCTCTGGGTTCCACGATGGCCAGAGCCGCCATGACCGCCACGACACAGACGGCCGAGGCCAGTACCTCGCGAGACCCGGCAGTCATCCACCTGCCCTCGTCGTTCGTTGGCTCCTGCGCCCCGAGAAACGAGCCGGCGGTTCAGACGATCGAGGCGCGTTCAATTCAATCGCAAACCCTGTGCCGGGTGGAGACGAACAAGGACGCTCCAGAATGGGTGGAAAACAGCCTCTCTCCATCGGCCTCCTCGACCGGACGCCGATCGCACCCTCGAGACCTCACCGATCGGTGATCCAGATCACGGATCTGAGGCTCGTCGGGGCCAGACAACTCTCTCTCTCGTGCACCTGGAGCGCAACTCAGCGCGGCAAGTGCCAAGGATTCCAACGGGTTGCTCCGCAGGTGATCTGTTCGCCGCAGTACTGGCATGGCTGTTGCGCTAGGAGTCGGTCCACCAGGGCCATGCCGCGAGGCTCGTGACGAGTTCGACGGTGCGGCCCGATGCCGTCTCGCGGGAGCGAGGCCTGAATCCGAGGAGGTAGGTCATGGCATGGACGATCGAAGTGCTGCAGGCGCTGCGGCGTCAGGAGGACGGGCAGGATCTGCTCGAGTACGCGTTGCTCGTCTCGCTGATCGCGTTGATCGCGGCGGGCGCCGTTGCGGCGGCCGGCGTGCAGGTCGACGCCATCTTTCAGCAGATCGCCGCGGCGCTGTAGACGGGAAAGGCTGGCCGCGTGGCGAGCCGCGCGTGCCAGCCGTCACCCTGCGACACCACAGGGAGGTCGGCGTGCCGCAACCCTCAGCCAACTTGGAGCATGACGCGCGGTGGGTGCCGGGTTGCCTCGTCGGCACGGATGGCCAAGACCTGATCGAGTACGGCCTGGTGGCCGGACTCATTAGTGTCTTTGCCGTCGGTGCCGTGAGGCTGCTGGGCGAACAGATCGACGTGTTGTTGTGGCAGACCATTGCTCAGAACTTCTGAACTTGCGATGACGGCGGTGCTGGTCATCGGTGTCGGCGGTGGCGCCCTGATCGATTGTCGCATCCGTCGGATTCCGAACACCGTCGTCGGGGCCACGGCCGCGGCGGGTCTCGTGCTGGCGCTGGCCGGACTCACCGACGCGAGCGTGCCTTCGGCCCTGGCCGGCGCGGTCATCGGCTTCGCCTTGATGCTTCCGGGCCATCTGTTCGGTGGCACCGGGGCCGGCGACGTCAAGATGTTCGCCGCGTCCGGGGCCGTCCTGGGCGTCGAACAAGTGCCGCAGGCCTTCGTGCTGACGCTCATCGCCGGAGGTGTCGTGGCCGTCTGGGTGGCGTTGGCGCGCGGGCAGCTCGGCCTGACGCTCAAGCGTACCGCGGCGCTGGTGACCTCACGCGGCGCCACTACACAGGCCCGTGCTGACGACCGCTCCGATCGAGGGTTTCCCTTCGGTCCGGCCATCGCTGCGGGCACGCTTCTCGCGGTCTGGATCTGAACGAGGCAGACATGAATCGCATCCGAATCGCCCTGGTCTTCACGATCGCCATCACGTGCGGCGGCGGTCTGGCCTATGGCACCTACAACTACCTTCAGCAAGTGCCGGTCCGGACGGTCAGTACGCCGACCCGGCCTGTCGTGGTGGCCGCGGCCGATCTCGCGCTGGGCACCGAACTGAAGTCGGGTGACCTCGACGTCACCGAGTGGCCAGCCGAGTGGACGCCCGATGGATCGTTCAGCACCATCGACGAGGTCGCCGGCCGTGGCCTGATCGCGTCGGTGGTTCGCGGTGAGCCGTTCTTGCCTGGGAAGCTGGCGGCGCGCGGCGCGGGCGCCGGCCTCCCACCCATCATCTCCGAGGGGATGCGCGCGATGTCGGTCCGCGTCAACGAGGTGATCGGCGTGGCCGGCTACGTCCTGCCGGGCACCCATGTCGACGTGCTGGCGACGGCCAGTCCGACCGACCAGCGTGAGGACACGACCACGAAGCTCGTGCTGTCGAATGTCCAAGTGCTGGCGGCGGGCACCCGGATGGAGCGCGACCAGGAGGGTGGGGAGCCGATGTCGGTGACGGTCGTCACGCTGCAGGTGACGCCGGAGGCCGCCGAACGACTCACCCTCGCCTCGACCGAGGGCAAGATTCAGCTCGCGCTGCGTAACCCGATGGACCAGAGCGCGCCGGAGACCTCGGGGATCCGGCCGGCGGCGCTGCTCGGCGTTCAGCGGCCGGCGCCTCGGCCGGTCGTCCGCCGGGCACCCGAACCACCACCGCCCCCGCCGCCGCCCACCGTGGAGGTCATCCGCGGCGACATCCGCGAAACAGCGGTCGTTCGCTAGCTCGATAGGAGACAGACATGAGTGTCCGCCGAATTGGAAGCGTGGGTCGTCTGCCGGAGGCCGAGGCCGAGATCGTTGCGGCAATGCGCAGCAGGGGAGCGCGTCTCCGCCGCGGGCTGACGGTCGCGGCGATCATCATCATCATCGTCATGGTCGCCGCGCCGCAGGCGCAGGTCGGCGGATTGTTTCCCGATGCGTTGCGCATCGCGACCCGCATTGCGCCCGACGCCGGCACGATTCAACTGCTGGTCGGGCGTTCGGCCGTCCTCGACCTTGACGCACCGATTACCCGGGTGTCGTTGACGACGCCTGAAGTCGCCGACGCGCTGGTGACATCGCCCAGTCAGGTGCTGATTCACGGCAAGAGACCAGGCACGATCTCACTCTTCGTCTGGCAGACCCTCGGAACGATTCGCACCTACGAAGTCGTCGTCGAGCGCGACCTCAGTGCGCTATCGGAGCGGATGCGCCACCTCTTTCCCGGCGAGACGATCAGCGTGACCGGCAACGGCTCCAATGTTGTCGTGGCTGGCACCGTGTCGAGCAAGTACGTGGTCGAGAAGGCCGCCGACGTTGCCGCCGGCTATGTCGAGACACCCGAGCACGTCGTCAACCTGTTGCGCCAGCAGGAGGGACTGGCGTCGAACCAGATTCTGCTCCGCGTTCGATTCGCCGAGGTTAGCCGCACGGCGCTTCAGGAACTGGGCGCCTCGTTCTTCACCGGAATCGCCGGGCACGAGAACTGGATTGGACGAACGACGACACAGCAGTCCGCGGCGCCCGAGTTCGACAACGACGAAGGTCTTGTGTTCAGCGATTTTCTGAACCTGTTCTTCTTCAACACCAAGGAGCAGCTTGGCGGTGTCGTTCGTGCGCTGCAGACCCGCGGGCTGTTTCAGAGCCTGGCCGAGCCGAACCTGATCGCGCAGAACGGCAAGGAGGCCAGTTTCCTGGCGGGCGGTGAGTTTCCGTTCCCCGTCATCCAGGGCACCGGTGGGGCCAACACCGCCATCACGATTCAGTTCAAGGAATTCGGCATCAGGTTGAGCTTCACGCCGACGGTCCTGGTCGACGACCTGATCCACATCAAGGTGCGGCCAGAGGTCAGCGCGCTCGACTTCAGCAATGGCTTGAGTTTCGAAGGCTTCAGGATTCCGTCGCTGACGACGCGGCGCGCCGAGACGGAGCTCGAGCTGCGCGACGGCCAGACGTTTGCGATCGCCGGTCTGCTGAACAACACGGTCACCGAGACGATGAGCAAGGTGCCGGGCATCGGCGACATCCCGATTCTGGGGCTGCTGTTCCGGAGCCGCGCCAAGCAGAAGGAGCAGACGGAGCTGGTCGTGATGATCACGCCGCAGATCCTTCGACGCGGATCGCTCGGCGCGGCGCCGACGCTGCCGAGCCTCGCCCAGCCGTTTCTCGAGCCGATCGAGGACCCGCTGATGCCACCGCCGCCGCACGTGCCCCAGGTCGGTCGAGCGGACGACCCGATCGCCGGACCGACGCTGACGGCAACATCTTCGAGCGACGCGACCCTGGCCCCGGCCATCGGCGTCGACGCAGTCCGCGCGGCTTGGGGCGGCGCGCCGGAACCGCCGTCGCCGTCCGAGCCGGTGCCGCCGGTGGTGCCGGCGCCGGCCGCGATTTCCTCCGTACCGCTTGAAGCGGGCCGCGTGGTGAGTTGGAACGACGTGCCCGCCGAGCCGGCGATTCCCACGATTTCCGCAGTGGAGTCTCAAGTCGAGCCCACTGATCCCAAAGCAGCGATTCGTGCCGCCCAGGATCGCCGCGATCAGGCCAGAGAGGCCGAACGGCAGGCGCGCGAGCAGGCGAAACGCGACGCCGAAGCTGCGAAGCTGGCTGAGCAGCAAGCGCGTGAGCAAGCGAAACAGGATGCCCAGGCCGTGAAGGCGGCGGCGAAGCGGGCGCGCGAGCAGGCGAGGCGTGATGCCGAAGCGGCGAAGGAGGCGGCAAAGCAGGCCGAGCGTGAAAGCAAGGCGGCGGCGAAGCGGGCCGAGCAACAGGCGAAGCAGGCCGAGGAGGACCGCCGCGAAGCTGAGAAACAGGCCGAACGGGACCGCAAGCTGGTCGAAGAGCAGGCGCGCGAACAGGCGAAGCGTGACGCCGAGGCTGCCCGCGAGGCCGCGACGCGAATCGAGCGTGAGAGAAAGGCCGCGGCGAAGCAGGCCGGGGAGGACCGCCGCGAAGCTGAGAAACAGGCCGAACGGGACCGCAAGCTGGCCGAAGAGCAGGCGCGCGAACAGGCGAAGCGTGACGCCGAGGCTGCCCGCGAGGCCGCGAAGCGGACCGAGCGTGAGAGAAAGGCCGCGGCGAAGCAGGCCGAGGAGGACCGCCGCGAAGCTGAGAAACAGGCCGAACGGGACCGCAAGCTGGCCGAAGAGCAGGCGCGCGAACAGGCGAAGCGTGACGCCGCGGCGGCCCGGGAGGCCGCGAAGCGGACCGAGCAGGAAGACAAGGTGGCCGCGGAGCGAGCCGAGCGGGCCCGCAGAGTGGCCGTGGAGCGAGCCGAACGTGCCCGCAAGACGGCGGCGGAGCAGGCACGCGAACAGGCCAAGCGCGATGCGGAGGCCGCCAGGCGCGCCGTCGAGGCAGCCGAGGAGAAGTGGCGGGTCACCCGGCTGCTGGCGAGTGAGCGCGTCAAGCGTGAAGCTCGGTTGGCCGAGGTCGCCAGCGAGGTCGCGCCGAGTGGCGAGGCGGAATCCGCCGATGCAGGCCGCGCCGGCGAGGCGGCGCGTGAACGGGCCGAGGCGGAAGCTCGCCTGGACGCCGCGAACGCCGCCTATGCCCGGGAGCTTCAGCGGATTCAGGAATTGAACGCAGCGTGGGAATCCGAACAGCGGCCGGCGTCGAACGACGGGGCCGCGAGCCCGAGACCACCGGACAAGAGCGGCGATCGGCGCTAGGCCACGTCCACACCCGGCGCGTTTGCGAGCCGCCTAGCTCGTCGAGTGATCGAACCATGGCGCAACTGACTGCATTGATTCTTGGACAGGACGAAGAGTTTCGACGCCACGTCGCGATGCTGCTACGCGCCGGCGGCGTGCCGGTCGGCGTTGTCGACGAGCAGGCTGCCAACGGGAGTAGCTCCACACCCGACCTGGCAGTCATCGACATCCGCAGCGATACTCCGCGCGGCCTCTCGACGATCGAACGCGTGCGGTCTGGCTCGGCGGCGGTCGCCATCTTCGCGATCGCGGGTGCGTCCGAGCCCGAGTTGATCCTCGAGGCGATGCGGGCCGGAGCGAACGAGTTCTTCACCTGGTCCCGTGATGCCGGTTCGGCCCCGGCCAAGGCGATGGAGGAGTCGTTCTTCGGTGCCGTGCGCCGCACGGCGGCCCGACGCGACGCCTCGCCGGCCAACGCGCGATCGCAGGGCATCGTGCTGTCATTTCTTGGGGCCAAGGGTGGCGCGGGGACGACGACACTCTCGGTCAACTGCGCCGTCGAGTTGGCCCGGCTGACGAAGAAGCCGACACTGATGATCGACCTGAAGGCTTCGCTCGGTGAGGTCACGCTATTTCTTGGCGTCCGGCCCCGCTTCGGGTTGCTCGACGCCATCGACAACCTGCATCGACTCGACAGCGACTTCTTGCGCGAACTGGTGGCGAAGCACAAGTCGGGACTCGAGATTCTGGCCGGGGCCGAGCAGTTCGATCGCCCGAACGGGCAGGACGCCGGCGCCATCGAGGAACTCTTGCGGATCGTGTCGCGGAGCTACGACTACGTCGTCATCGACTGCGGGAACGTCGTGAGCGCGAGCACGGCCTCGGCGCTCTACGCCTCAGACACGATCTTTCTGATCACCAACCCCGACGTGCCGTCGATCCGGAACGCGCAGCGCCTGCTCGAACGCGTGCGAGAGCTGGGTGCGGGCAGCGAACGACTGCGGGTCGTGTTGAACCGTGCGTCCGAACCACACCTCATCACGTCGAAGCAAATCGAATCGGCCCTCGGGCTGAGCATTCACCAGACGTTCCCGAGCGACTACCGCACCGTCGCGACCGCGCTGAACTCGGGTGTGCCACTGACGCTGACGAACCATTCGGCGCTTGCGGCCCAGTTCGATCGCTTCACGCACGACATTGCCGGCGGACGCGAGCCGGCTGCCGATGCCGGCGACGCGCGGCGCCAGGCGTTTCTCGGACTGTTCTGATGGCGACGATAGCCACGACCCTTCCCGCACCCAAGGCCGGGGCCGACCGCGCGGTGCGGCCGGACGTACTGCGACCCCAGTACATCGAGCTGCGGGCGAGCGTCCACCGGAAGCTGCTGAACCAGCTGAACCTCGAGGCGCTGGCGACCGCGGATCGGCCTCGAGCCGAGTCGGAGATTCGAGCCCTCCTCGTCGACCTGATCAACGCCGAGGGGATGCCGCTCAACATGAGCGAGCGCGAGTCGATCCTCGGCGACGTCCTCGATGAGGTCTTCGGCTTCGGGCCGCTCGAGCCGCTGTTGCGGGACCCCACCGTGAGCGACATCGTCGTGAACACGTCGTCGAACGTCTACGTCGAGCGCAACGGCAAACTCGAGCGTGTCGAGGCGTCGTTTCAGGACGACGCGCACCTGCTCCGGGTGATCGATCGGATTGTCAGCGGCGTCGGACGCCGGATCGACGACAGTTCGCCGATGGTCGACGCCAGGCTGCCCGACGGCTCCCGCGTCAATGCCATCATTCCACCGCTGGCCGTGGACGGACCGTTGCTGTCGATCCGTCGATTTCCTGCCGAACGCCTCAAGGCGCAGGACCTCGTGACGCTCCGCGCGCTGACTCAGCCGATGCTCCAGTTTCTCGAGCACTGCGTCAGAGCCCGTCTGAACTGCATCATCAGCGGCGGCACCGGCGCCGGCAAGACGACCTTGCTCAACGTGCTCTCGGGATTCATCGGTTCATCGGAGCGCATCGTCACGATCGAGGACGCCGCGGAGCTGCAGTTGCATCAGGACCATGTGGTCAGACTCGAGACCCGCCCGCCAAACGTCGAGGGCAAGGGCGCGGTCCGCCAGCGCCAACTCGTCATCAACGCATTGCGGATGCGGCCCGATCGGATCGTCATCGGTGAGGTGCGTGGAGAGGAAGCGCTCGACATGCTGCAGGCGATGAACACGGGCCACGACGGCTCGCTCACGACGGTCCACGCCAACACCCCGCGTGACGCGCTGGCTCGGATCGAAACCATGCTGTCGATGGCCAACGCGAACCTGCCCGAGCGCACGACGCGCCAGCAGATGACCTCCGCCGTGCAGATCGTCGTGCAGCAGGCGCGGATGAGTGATGGTTCGCGCAAGGTGACGAGCATCTCCGAGATCACGGGCATGGAGGGCGACGTCGTCAGCATGCAGGAGGTGTTTGCGTTCGAGAAGGTCGGAATCAGCGAGGACGGTAAGGTGCTTGGCCGTTTTCGGGCGACTGGAGTTCGACCGAAGTGCTGCGACCGGCTGCGGACAGCGGGCATTCACGTGCCGAGCGACATGTTCGAGGGCGCGACCGAGGTGCGGTAATGCAAGAGTGGATTCCCATCGGCGTCTTCGTCGTGGGCACGGTCGGCGTGGTGCTGCTGTATGCGGCGATCGTCAGGTTCAGCGAGCGCGGTGACGACAAGAAACTCAAGAAACGGCTCTCCGAACTTGGCGGTGCCGCCTCCACAGCCGTTGACGGTGCGCCGGAGAGCGACCTCGTCAAGCGGCGCGCCGCCGGACCGCTGTCCGGACTGGACCGGCTGCTGTCGCGCACCAATCGGGGTTTCCGCCTCGAACGCTGGCTCGAGCAGAGCGGCGTCGGCCTGAGCCCGAGTGCGGTCATGGTCATCGCCGTGGCCGCGGCCGTGGTCGTGGGATCGCTGGTCGCGGTCCTCGTTCGCCTGCCGCTGGCCGGCCTGGGCGCCGGGGCCGTTGCGGCTGCGGTTCCGTTCATCGTCGTGCGGCAGCGCCGGGCTGGACGGCTCCGCCGGTTCGAAGAGCATTTCCCCGAGGCGTTGGATCTGATCGGCCGCGCCGTTCGCGCCGGCCACGGGTTCACTGCCGGCCTGAAGATGGCCGCCGACGAACTGGACGATCCGGTGGGCCCGGAGTTTCGCAAGACGTTCGACGAGCAGAACTTCGGACTGCCGTTGAAGGACGCCCTGGCCAACTTGGCCGAACGCGTGCCGTTGCTCGACGTGCGCTTCTTCGCGACGGCCGTGCTGATTCAGCGCGAGACGGGCGGCAACCTCGCGGAGATTCTCGAAAACCTGGCTAGCGTGGTGCGGGAGCGCTTCAAGATTCTCCGGCAGGTCCGGGTGCACACCGCGCACGGTCGGTTCACGGCCTGGGTGCTGCTGGCGCTGCCCGTGGGCCTCTGCATGGCGCTGTCGGTCATCAATCCCGAGCATATGAACCTGCTGTTCAACGAGCCGATGGGGCAGACGATGCTGCTGACGGCAGCGACGATGCAAGTCATCGGGTATCTCTGGATCAAGCGCGTCGTCAGAATCGAGGTGTAGCGTGGCGATCACCCTGGCCGTGCTGGCGTTCGTCTTCGTCTCCTGTACCGTCGTTGCCACCGCGATGCTGATCTCGGCGGGCGGCACCGCCGTCATCGATCGACGGCTCGACGAGCTGCGGCATGGCCTGCCGGAGCCCGCCGGGGACCGCCCGAAGTTTGCCTCGGTGTTCGGCCTGTTCAAGCGGGTCGGCAACACGCTGCCGCGTTCACCGAAGGAGATGAGCAAGTTGCGGCTGCGCTTGACGCACGCCGGCTTCCGCCGCGACGACGCGCTGCCGCTCTTCTACGGTGCCCGGGTGGCCACGGCGCTCGGATTGTTCCTCGTGGTCGCGACACCGGTGTTCCTCCGTCCGAACATGATGCTGGCCTTCGGCGGGCTTCTGCTCGGCTATGTGGCGCCGGGGTTCGTGCTGGCCCGGCTGGCGACGCGGCGTCAGCATCGGATCCGTCTCGCGCTGGCCGACGCGCTCGACCTACTCGTCGTGAGCGTCGAGGCCGGCCTCGGCCTCGACCAGGCCCTCCAGCGCGTCGGCGACGAGCTGGCCTTCGCCTATCCGGAGCTCTCGAACGACTTGAGGCTCGTGACGCTCGAATTGCGCGCCGGCACCGACCGGGCCGACGCGCTGCGCAACCTGGCCGATCGAAGTGGCGTCGACGATCTGAGCGCACTGGTGGCGATGCTGATCCAGACCGACCGCTTCGGCACGTCCGTGTCGCAATCGCTTCGGGTGCACGCGGAGACCTTACGGATCAAGCGGCGTCAGCGGGCCGAGGAAGCCGCAGCGAAGACCGGCGTCAAGATGGTCTTCCCGCTGGTGTTCTGCATCTTTCCCGCGATCTGGGTCGTGACCATCGGGCCCGCCGCGATCCGCTTCGTCAACGTGCTACTTCCCATCGTGGAGCAAACCCGATGAGCTCACGCCAAACGGGCGACGGCGCCACGCGTGTCTGCGTCCGCAACGCACAAACCCACTGTCTTCTCGCCCATACCGTGGAGATGGCCCGGGGCCGAAGGGCCCGGAGGCGTGGCCTGCTCGGCCGGTTGTCACTGGGGGCGGACGAGGCGCTCTGGATCGAGCCCAGCCGCGGCATCCACACCTTCGGCATGCGGTTCCCGATCGACATCGTCGCCCTGAACGCCGGCGGCATCGTCGTCGATGTGGCCAGCCAGGTGAAGCCGTGGCGGGTCCGATTGCCGCGTGCCGGGACCGTCGGCGTGCTGGAGTTACCGGCCGGCCGTGCCCAAGCGTCTCGGACCCGAGTCGGCCATCAGATTCTCTTCGAGGCGTCTGACGATGACCCATACCGAGCCGACGACTCCGCCTGACGGGCCGGGCGGCGAAGCGCTGCTTGGTCCACCCGACGCACCGACGACGCCGGAAGCGACCGGTCTATCGTTCGATCAGCTGACCCAGTTGCTGCTCAAGGTGCTCTACTTCGGAGAGGCCTCCGGCAGCGAGATTGCCGAGCGCCTGCATCTCCCGTACGCCGTGTTCGACGGCTTCGTGCAGCACGCGCGCGCCGAACGCCTCGTCGAAGTGCGTGGCGCCGCGGGGACCGGCTCGGCCGGGTATCGGTACGCCGTCACGGACCTGGGCCGGGACCGCGGCCGGCAGTATCTCGATGTCTGTCAGTACGTGGGACCGGCCCCGGTGCCGCTGGCGCACTACGTCGCCTCGGTTCACGCCCTGGCCGCCGCCCGTCGTGCGGTCGATCGCGAGTCGATCGAAGCCGGTTGTTCACATCTCGTGATCAGCCCGCGGATGTTCGACCAGATCGGCCCGGCGATCAATTCGGGGCGATCGCTCTTCCTGTATGGGCCACCCGGGAACGGCAAGACCGTCGTCGCGGAGGCGATCGGGCGCGTGCTGGGCGGAGACCTCTGGGTGCCACGAGCGATCGACGTCGACGGCCAGATCATCACGCTGTTCGACCCGGTCAACCATGTTGAGCATGTTGCGTGCTCGGCCTCCGGCGACGGGCATGCGCTCGTCGCCGCCCGGCCGCACGACCGCCGATGGGTTCGGGTGCGGCGGCCCGTGGTGGTCGTCGGTGGTGAGTTGACGCTCGACATGCTCGACCTGACGTTCAACCCGATCGCGAAATTCTACGAGGCGCCGATTCAGCTGAAGGCCAACGGGGGGGTGTTCGTGATCGACGACTTCGGCCGCCAGCGCGTGCCCCCGCGCGACCTGCTGAACCGGTGGATCGTCCCACTCGAGTCTCGTGTCGACTACCTTACGCTGCACACCGGCCGGAAGTTCGAGGTGCCGTTCGAGACGTTCATCGTCTTCGCGACGAACCTCCAGCCGGAAACACTCGCGGACGAGGCATTCCTCCGTCGGATTCCCTACAAGGTCCTCGCCCGCAATCCGACCTTCGACGAGTACACGCGAATATTCGCGCTCAACTGCGAGCGCCATACGCTCCGCTTCGATCCGGTGATCATCGAGTATCTCGACCGCCGCTACTACAAGCCACGCGGCATCGAGATGCGGGCGTGCCACCCGCGCGACTTGGTCGAACAGGTCGTCGATCTGTGCCGGTACCGAGGCGCCGAGCCAGCCATCAGCCGGGACGTGCTGGACTCCGTCTGCGCCAGCTACTTCATCGAATCGAATATGTCCGATGGCGCAGTTGAGGAGCGTCCAAGGCTGGAGGCGGTGCCGTCGTGAGAACGATCTCGCGTCAGGCGGCGGGGCAGCGATGGGTCCCGCGGGGGTCGGCGGCGTTTTCGCGGTGGAAACGCGACGGGCGCGGTCCGATCTCGGGCGACCTCGCGGACGCCGCCGCGCGAATCCTCCTGGCCGGGTTGTTCCTGGGCCTCGCCGTACGCATCGGTGAGAACTTCTTGCACACTGGCAAGGTCACCGGCCTGCTGCTGCTGGTCAGCGAGCTACTGGTCGTGATTCTCACCTGTTTCCGGCGCCGCGCGGCATGGATCGACCGGGGTGTCCGCACCCGGACGATTGCCGCGGTGTCGATTCTCGGGCCGATGTGCCTGACGCCGACGTCGCAGGCGGCGGCCGCGCCGGAACTGCTGACCGCGTCGATGTCGGCTGTCGGACTGGCGATCGTCGTGGGAGGCAAGCTCTCCCTCGGTCGGAGCTTCGGCCTGCTGCCCGCACACCGTGGCATCGTCGTGTCGGGCATGTACCGCCTCGTCCGGCATCCGATCTATCTTGGGTACCTCGTGACACATCTGGCGTTCCTCTGCGCGCATCCTCTGGCCTGGAACCTTACGGTCCTCGCCGCCGCAGATCTGGCGCTCGTCGTCCGGGCGTCGCTCGAGGAGCGGACGCTGGTGAGGGATCCCGATTACGCGCGGTACCGGGCCGGCGTGCGCTGGCGCCTCGTGCCGGGCCTG
>JASLOV010000086.1 GCA_030745285.1 Dehalococcoidia bacterium
GCCACCTCAACCTGATGTGGGAGGTCGACCTGCTGGGGCCGCTGCTGCTGATCCGGGCCGCCGTCCCGCACATGCGCACGGCCGGCGCCGGGCACATCATCAACATCTCCTCGCGCGCGGCCGTCTTCCCCGGCCCCGGCCCGTACGAGCGGCGTGAGGAGCAGCCAGGCAGCGCGCGCGGGTCGTTCTACGCGATGGTGAAGGCCGGCCTGGAACGCTTCTCGCAGGCCCTGGCGGTCGAGCTGTTCGAATCGAACATCGCCGTCAACGCGCTCTCGCCGGAAGGCCGCATCAACACACCGGGCAGCATGTACTGGACGCACCGCGACACCGCCCCGGAGGACCTGCCGATCGAGGTCGCCGAGCAGATGGGCAAGTCGGCCGTCTGGATCTGCGAGCAGCCGCCGGCCGAGTACAACGGCCACATCGACTTCGACGAGGCGCTCTGCCGCGAGCAGGGCCTCTGAAGGCGGATCGCGGCGCCAACGACACAGCAGATTCGTGAGAGCCGGTCACGCCGCACCGGGAAGGGGACACCTTGAGTACCGCGAGTGAGCCCGAGCAGCACTTCTTCCGCTCGCAACGACTGAAGCTCTGTTACTGGTCCTGGGGCGACCCCACGAACCCGCCGGTGATCCTACAGCACGGCGGCCGCGACCACGGACGCAGCTGGGATCGCATCGCCGAGGCCCTGGCGGACGAGTACTACGTCGTTACCCCCGACCTGCGCGGCCATGGCGACTCCGACTGGGAGATCGGCGGCGAGTACTCGACGCCGCAGGCCGTCGTGGACCTGATGGCGCTGATCGACGAGATCGGGGCGCCGGTCAACATCGTCGCCCACTCGTACGGCGGACTGCTGACGTACCTCGCCGCCGGCTCCTACCCGGACCGCTTCCGCGCAATCGTCTCGATCGAGGGGCGCATCTCCGGCCGCCCGACCGAGCCCGAGCCGCTCAACCCGCAGACGCTGCGCAAGACAATCGAAGCCCGCCGCGACCTCGAACGCCGCATGCCCCACCGCTACGCCACGCTGGACGACGCCGCGGAGCGCATGCACGAGAGCAACAGGCGGCTGCACCCGGAAATGGCACACCACCTCGCCCTGCACGGCGTGCGCGACGCCGGAGACGCGGACGGTGGCCTTGTCTGGAAGTTCGACAACTGGGCCCGCCCCGGCGTGCGGCGTGACGACGTCAGCCCGAACGAGGGCCAGTCGTTCGCGGAGGCGATCGAGTGCCCCGTCCTGCTGATCGTCGGCGACCAGTCGGGCGGGCTTCGTAATCAGCAGGACGAAATCAAGTACTTCCGCGACGGCCGGGCCGTGCTCGTCGCCGACGCCGCGTACTGGGTGCACCACGACCAGCCGGCGGCCGTGATCGACGAGGCCCGTACCTTCCTCGCAGCCGTGGCTGCGAGGGCGTAGCGCCGGGCACGGGCATCGAGCACTTCCGCAGATCGGCCAGTACACTGCGCTGACGGAAGCCGCCGAGGCGACCAACTGACACGGCCGGCTGCGAGAGGAGTGCGGAGTGAGCGAATACGTTGCCAGCCCGACGACCTGGGCCGCCGACCAGGTGAAGCTCTACGAGGAGAGTGGCGGCAAGGAAGGCACGGAGCTGCGGGGCCTGCCCGTCGTCATCGTCACCCACAACGGCCGCCACAGCGGACACATCCGCAAGACCCCGCTGATGCGCGTGAAGGTGGACGACA
Source organism: Dehalococcoidia bacterium (assembly GCA_030745285.1). Lineage (GTDB taxonomy): Bacteria > Chloroflexota > Dehalococcoidia > UBA2979 > UBA2979 > SHYR01. The sequence goes on from JASLOV010000086.1 coordinate 1,714, forward strand.
GCTACGTGCTCGTCGCCTCGCTTGGAGGCGCTCCCAGGAACCCGGTCTGGTACTACAACCTGATCGCCGACCCCGACGTCACGGTGCAGGACGGCGAACAGGTGATCGAGATGCGCACGCGACTGGTCGAGGACGGCGATGAACGAGCCCGGCTGTGGGCGGCGTCGGTCGCGGCGTACCCCGACTACGACGCCTATCAGGAGCGCACGGAGCGCGTCATTCCGCTCTTCTTCGCGGAGCCTCGCTAGGCTCCCACGGCCGCATCGAGGACGCTGAGCCCCGGTCGGCACGATGAGCGGCGAGGCCATCCGCCCGGACGAGGGCCGCCGTCTCTTCGGCGGCGACTCCGCGGCGTACGAACGCGGCCGCCGGGCCTATCCGGCGCGTGTCTACGAGCTGATCGAGCAGGCGGGTTCGTGGCCGGGCGCACGGGTGCTCGATGTCGGCGCAGGTACGGGCCTCGCCACGCTCGAACTGGTGCGGCGAGGCGCGGGCAGCATTGTCGCCGTCGAGCCGGATGCGCGAATGGCGCGGGAACTGCGGCGGAATGTTGCGGCACGCGCGGCCAGCGCGCCCGGTGCACGCGGCACGGAGATCGAGGTGGTTGAGGCCGCCTTCGAGGGCTATCACCCGCCCGCCGCCTCCTTCGACCTCGTGACGGCGGCGACCTCGTTCCACTGGGTGGACGAGACGGCCGGGCTCACGAAGGCACGGCTGGCGCTGCGTGCCGGCGGCGTCATCGCGCTGTGGTGGTTCGTCTTCAGCGATCCGGATCGCGACGACCCCTTCCACGAGGCCACGACGGCGCGCCTCACCGTTGGACGGGAGGGCCCCTCGGGTGGTGCGCCCGGTGAGCCGTACCACGCCCTCGCCGTCGAAACCCGCACGAGCGCGCTGCGAGACGCCGGCTTCATCGACGTTCAGCACGAGCTGATGCGCGAGAGCGGGCGCTTCACGCCGGTCCGGCTGCGCGATCTCTACTCGACCTTCTCGAACACCGCGCATCTCCCACCCGACGGGCGCGACGAGCTGCTGGACTACATCGAGGCAACCGCCGCCGACCAGTTCGGCGGCGACGTCGTGCGGCCGATGCTGGTCTCGCTCTACATCGCCCGCTCGCCCTGAAGCACGGCAGCCGCAGGGCAGGGACCCCGCTCACCGCACAAC
>JASLOV010000087.1 GCA_030745285.1 Dehalococcoidia bacterium
AATCGCTTGTGATCGAAGGCGACCGGATCGACCGGATCGTCGCCGGCTATGCGACGGCCGACTCCCTCGGCCTCGACGGCGGCGCCGACATCACCGTGATCGATCTCAGGGAGTACTTCGTCCTGCCGGGCCTCATGGACATGCACGTCCACCTGACCGGCGGCGGCGCGCCGGCCGGAATGCCCGATGAGGCCGACGACGTCTACCGGATGACGACGGGCATCGTCAACGCGCGACTGACGCTCAGGGCCGGCTACACGACGGTGCGCAACCCCGGCTCGTCCGGCTGGTCGATCTTCGCGCTGCGTGACGGCGTCGAGGCAGGTGACCTCGAAGGACCGCGGATGTTCGTCGCGGGGCACACGATCCGCAGCTCGGCCAGAGACGGCTCGGGCTCGTGCTACAGCGTGGAGAGCTGCCGCCAGGCGGTGCGCCGCCAGATCGCCATGGGCGCCGATGTCATCAAGGTCTACGCGACCTGCAGTGGGTCGCAGCCGTGCGCCCACAAGGACGCCCCGGGCGTCTTCCTCATGGACGAGCTGGTCGCGGCCATCGCGACGGCCCGGACGCGCGAACTGAAGGTCGCGGCGCACGCGCACACCACCGCCGGCATCAACATGGCGCTCGAGGCGGGCGTCGACTCGATCGAACACGGCTCCTGGCTCGACGAGCGGTCGTACGAACTGCTGGTCGAAACCGGCGCCTACCTGGTGCCGACGCTGGCGGTGAAGGATTTCGTGCGGGAGAGCCTCGCGCAACGTTCACCGGAAGATCGCGCACGCCTCGAGGCGTCGATCAACGAGCATCCGCGGCGGGTCTTCGAGGCCTTTCAGGCCGGTGCCAAGATCGCCTCGGGCAGCGACGCCGGCGTCTCGCGCCACGGGAAGAACGCGCGCGAGCTGGAGTGGTACGTCGACATCGGCCTAACCGAGATGGAAGCGATCGTCACCGCCACCGTCAACGCGGCGGATCTGCTGGGCGAGCCCGAACTGGGCACGCTCGAGGCCGGCAAGCTCGCCGACGTCATCGCGGTCTCGGAGAGCCCGCTCGAGAACATCTCGGCCCTGACCGATGTCGACTTCGTCATGAAGGGTGGCACGGTCTACGTCGGCCTGCACCCGTAGGTCGCGCCTTAGGTCGCGCACGAAACCGGTATCCCGCTTTCAATACTGTCGAGCCACGACCCGGTCCGCCGGGCGTGTGCTCGGCTTCTACCGGGCACGAAGGTTGCACGGTAGGTCCGCAGAAGACCGCGCTGCGGCGGCCGCGGGATGAAACCATCGATGAGTTGCTGGAGACATCGGAGTGCCCGAGGAGCGCGCGGCGCCCACCCTGAGGGGGGTGCTGCCCTCGTCGAGATGGCGGTCATCATGCCGCTGCTGCTGCTGATGGTCATGGGCGTCGGAGACCTCGGCCGCGTCATGTACACGGCGATCACGCTGTCACACGCCGCGCGCGCGGGCGCGGCCTATGGCGCCCAGAGCAATGGACACACCGGCGATGCGGCCGGCATCCAGCAGGCGGCCGAAGAGGAAGCGCAGAACATCGGCACGATCGGCGTCACGTCGCAGCGGATCTGCGAGTGCACCGGCGGCTCGCCGGTGAGCTGCACGACCGCGAGCTGCGGCAGCTACGGCCCGCCGCGCGCCTTCGTCGAGGTCACCGCGACGCAGACCTACGCGACGCTCATCGCCTATCCCGGTATTCCGAGCACGGTGCCGCTCAGCCGCACCGCCAAGGTGCGCGTGCAGTAGCGGTCGACCCAAGGAGAGCGACGGCGGGCATGGTGGACATGTTGAGACGACTGGCGCGCTCCGAACAGGGCTCCGCGCTGCTCCTCACGGCGGGGATGATGGTGGCCCTGACCGGCCTGATGGGCCTCGGCCTGGACGTCGGCAGCCTGTACAACCACCGGCGCCTCCTGCAAACGGCCGCCGACGCCGGCGCGCTCGGGGGCGGCAGCGAGATCTATCGCGGGCAGACGTCCCTGGTGACCGGGTCCGCCCTCTCCGCCACGGCGGAGAACGGCTACACCCACGGTGCCGACGGCGTCGAGGTGACGGTCAACCGGCCGCCGCTCGGCGGCGCCTTCGCCGGCGATCCCGAGGCGGTCGAGGTGCTCATCGCGCAGCCCAGCCCAACCTACTTCATGCGGATGCTCGGCTGGATCGACGTCGACATCACCGCGCGGGCCGTCGCCTGGATCGGCGCCGACGACACGAACTGCATCTACGTCCTAGAGGAGACCGCGCAGGATACCTTTTCGTACAACAGCAGCGCGGTCTTGGACGCCGATTGTGGCCTGCGGGTCAACTCCAGCGACGGCTGGGGCACGCACTTGACCAGCAGCGCGCAGGTGTCGGTCGAAACGGCCTCCCTGACGGGGTCGTACGTCGAGGAAAGCAGCTCGGCGCTGAATGCGTCGAACGGCATCCACACCGACGTCTGGCCGCGATCGCCCGACCCGCTCGCCTATCTGAGCCCGCCGGCCCACGCGGGCTGCGACTTCGTGGATCTGGAACTCGACCAGCCGACGGCGACGCTGTCGCCGGGTGTCTACTGCGGGAAGCTCACGGTCAAGAACAACACGGTGGTCACACTGCTGCCAGGCGTGTACGTGATCCGGGGCGGTGCGTTCTCCACCGAGAGCAATGCGGTCGTCAACGGCACCGGCGTCACGTTCTTCCTGACCGAGGGCGGCGGCTACGACTACGAGCCCCTCAGCTTCCAGAGCAGCTCCGTTCTGAACTTCACGGCGCCGACGTCGGGCCCGTATGCCGGCATCCTCTTCTATCAGGATCCCAACGCGGGAGATGAGGACGACATGCATCGCTGGGAGAGCAGCTCGGAGCACACGATCGAGGGCGCCCTCTACTTCCCGACCCAGATCGTCAGCTTCGAGAGCAGTACCGAGATCACGGGCGCCTACATGATCGTCGTCGCACGTCGGATGATTGGCGACAGCAACTCGATCCTGCAGATGAACTCCGACTACAGCAGCCTCGGGGGTGGGTCGCCGCTCAAGCGGTTGGCCCTGGTGGAATAGCGTCGTGCGCCCGAGCCTGCAGGCCCGTGTCGGCAGACGCGCCGTGGAACTGCGGCGAGACGAGCGCGGCACCGAACTGATCGAGTTCGCGTTCGTGGGCCTCCTGCTGTTCGCACTGACCTTCGGCATCGCCGAGTTCGGCCGCGCCGTCTGGACCTACAGCACGGTGGCGCACCTGGCGCGAGAGGGGGCGCGATTCGCGATCGTCCGGGGCGCCGAGAGCGCGGCAACCGCCACCGCAAACGACGTCGAGGCCTACGTGCAAAGCCGCGCTGCCGGCATGACCGGCCTCGATGTCACGACCGCGTGGGACCCCGACAACCAACCCGGCTCGGTGGTCGAGGTCCGGGTCGACCGCCCGTTCGACCCGATCGTGCCGCTGGTCGGCCTGGGCACGATCACCCTGTCCAGCACCTCCCGTCTGGTCATCGCGTTCTGAGGCCGCGCGGGACGGCGCCGTCTCGCGCCGCGTTCGACCCTGCCTGATCTTCGTTGTCATCGACCGGTCCCCGGCTTACAATCCACCCACATACTGGAATCGAAGCTGCGGCAGCCCCTGGGAGGAAGATGATGCGAGTCACGACGCGAATCCCGGCTCTCAGAGTCACCCTGGCCGGGCTGACCAGCTTCGGCGACGGCGGGCGGCAGCCGAGCCAGTTCTTCGGCGTGCACAGCATCGCCACCGATTCGGACGGCAACATCTACACG
>JASLOV010000088.1 GCA_030745285.1 Dehalococcoidia bacterium
GGTGCCCGCCCGCACGCTGAGCCGGCTCCGGGCGTGCTCAGGCTGCCCGAGACAGCCGTGGCGCGTTCTCGTCGCCGCGCACGACGCACTTGAATCCCGCGCTCGCGGAGAACCGCGGCACCTTCATCGCCGGCAGGTCCATCGGCTCGCCGGTCCGCGGGTTCAGTACCATGCGCTGGCGGCGCGAGGAGCGGCTGAACTTCCCGAGGCCGTGGTACGAGATCTCGTCGCCGCGCTTCACCGCCGCCTGCACGAGGTCGCGAGCAGCCGCCCGGCGGACAGGCACACCCCGCCTTCTGCGGCCCCGCGCTCGTGAGACGGTGCCATCTTCGGCCCTGATGAATCGAGCGGGACACGAGCGATTATGATGCGCGCGAATGATCGAGGAGGTCAGTCATCCAGGAACTCGAAACCGTCCCCTACCTGCTGTACGAGCCCGAGGACAACGGCATCCTCTGGATCAAGTTCAACCGGCCGGAGCGCCTGAACGCCGCCGTCGGCAGCTCGGAGCGCACCGGCACACTGGCCAAGGTCGGCGAGTACATGCGCGCAGGCGACGACGACCCCAACATCCGAGTGATCGTGCTCACCGGCGTCGGCCGCGGCTTCTGCGCCGGCGTCGACGTGCGCGGCAACCCGGAGGGGTTCGAGCCCGGCGACAACTTCCTCGGCAACAACCCGCAGGAAGGCGGCGACGCCTCGCGGGAACGCTTCTACTACGGGCTCACGAAGCTGATGCGGGACATCACGTACATCCGCAAGCCGACAATCGCGATGGTGAACGGCGTCGCCGCGGGCTTTGGCCTGGACATGGCGCTGGGGTGCGACATCCGCTACGGGTCGGAACACGCCCGCTTCATCGGCTACCAGCAGGTCGGCCAGATCATCGAGAACGGCGGAGCGTATTTCCTCCCCCGGCTGATCGGGCTGGGCCGCACGCTGGAGTTCGCCTACACCGGCGACATCCGCGCTGAGCTGGCCCACGAGTGGGGCATCCTCAACCGCGTCTTCCCGGCGGACGACCTGGAGGCCGAGGTGCGGGCGCTCTGCGAGCGCATCATCAAGAACCCGCCGATGGTGCAGTGGATCAACAAGCGTGTGATCCGCGCCGCGCTCGACAGCACGCTCGAAACCACATCGGTGCTCACCTCGAACGCCTCCGGCATCCTCCAGTCGTCGGAGGACGCGACCGAGGCGAGGAACGCCCTGATCGAGCGCCGCGACCCGGAGTTCAAGGGCCGGTAGCGGCGAGCAGGCCGAAGTCCCCGCAGCGCGGTGCTGCGGGGACGAGCCGCGCTGACGGCACGAGCAGTGGTGCGGGAGCGAGCAGTGCCCCGGGCTCAGTCGTCGCCGGTGAACAGCCGGTGCTCGAAGAGCCACTGGCCGTCCACCTTCACCAGCGTGTCTGTGTAGCTCCCGGTCACGCTCACCTCACGCGCTCGCAACACCTCGAGGTAGGCACGCATCGTCGCGGCGTTGCCGTCGCCCTCGATCAGCATGTTGGTGGTGACGTGGCGTGCGCCGTCGGCCCGGCGACGCACGATCTCCGCGAGCGCCTCGCGCCCCACCGTCGGCTCGCGCCCGCTGATCTGGAAGCTGCCCTCGGGCGTGAAACAGTTGCCCCAACCCTCCGCGTCGCCGCCATCGATGGCGTGGTTGTAGCGCGCCACCAGCTGCTGAATCGCCACGATGTCGTCCGCCGGTACTGTCATCGCTCCACCTCGCTCACCGCATACAGCGTCACCGGATCATCGAGACCCTTCAGCGTGGCCTCGCCGATCGAGCTGAATTCGAAGCCCTTGCGACATAGCGAATCGGCCGCGCGTTCATCGGACCGTGCCCTTCCTCGCTGCATGGCGGGAGCGGTCACGCCCCCGCCGACGGCGCGATGATGGCGGCTTCCAGACTCCCCTCCCGCGGCGGCCGGGCCGACGCCCCCTTGCCGCGCAGCCGTCACAGCGCGCATAGTGCCGTCCGCGTCGAGATTTGGCGAGCAAGCATCACTGTGAGGAGCACGATATGGCCGACAACCCCGAGCAGATCATTCGCAACTTCTGCGCTGCCTTTTCCAACCTCGACGCGGACGAGGTGATGGGCTACTTCGTCGAGGACGACCCCACGTACCACAACATGCCCGGCCCGCCCGCCACCGGCAGCGACGCCGTGCGCGCGCTGGTCGAGGGCTTCCTCGGGCGCTGGGACAAGACCGACTGGCAACTCGTGAACATCGCCAGCAGCGGCAACGTCGTCTTTGCGGAGCGGCTCGACGTCACGGACGAGGGCGGCAAACATGTCGACCTGCCGTGCGTCGGCGTCTTCGAGCTGAACGACGACGGCAAGATCGTCACCTGGCGCGACTACTTCGACATCAACACCTACATGACGGCGATGGCGCCGGCCGGCTAACGGGCGCGAGGCGCGCCCCTAGTCGAGGACGACGATCGCCTCGATCTCGAACAGCAGCGTCGGGCCCGCCAGTGCCTGCACCCCGACGAGCGTGCTGGCCGGCAGCTCGTCGCCGAAGAAGTCGCCCCGGGCGGCGTTGAGCGCGGGCCGCGTCTCGGGCGTGAGGTTGACGACGTAGGTCGTGATCTTGGCGATGTCCGAGGGCCTCGCACCGACCGCATCCAGCGCGCCCTTCAGGTTGACGTACGCCTGCCTCGCCTGCGACTCGAGGTCGTCGCCGGCGAGGGCGCCCCCGGCGTCGACCCCCACCTGCCCGGAGATGAAGGCGAGCGTGCCGCCCCCCATCTTCACAACATGCGTATACCCCCGCGCCTCGTGGACGCCGTCCGGGCTAATGCGTTCGAGTGCCATCTGGTCGCCCTTCGTCAAGTCACTGCCCGGGTCGCGCACCAGACGCGGCCCGTCCGATCAGTCGAGGTAGTTCAATTCCCGGGCCGCCGCCGTCAGGTCGTCGCGGAACTTGGGGTGGGCGAGACCGATGATCGCCTTCGACCGCTCGCGCGTTGACTTGCCCTTAAGGTTCACCGCACCGTATTCGGAGACCAGCCAGTGCACCTCGGTACGAGGGGTGGTGACGATCGCGCCCGGCGCGAGCGTCGGCACCACGCGCGAGACCGAGCCGCCCTTCGCCGTGGAATAGAAGGCGATGATCGACTTGCCGCCCCTCGAATCGAAAGCGCCGCGTGCGTAGTCGTGTTGGCCACCGGTGCCGCTGAACTGCGCCGTCCCCATCGACTCGGAACAGCACTGACCGGTGAGGTCGATCTCGATCGTCGAGTTGACCGAGACCAGGTTGTCGTTCTTCGCAATGTTCGGCGGGAAGTTCACGTACGAGACGGCATGCGCCTCGATGTAGGGGTTATCATCCAGGAATTCGTACATGCGCTGCGTGCCAGCGGCGAAGGAGTAGAGCGCCTTGCCCGGGTGGAACGTCTTCTGGGAGCCGTTGGCCACCCCTGACTCCACGAGGTCCACCATCGAATCGACGAACATCTCCGTGTGAATACCCAGGTCCTTGTGGTCAAGCAGGCTCTTCGCCACCGCGTTCGGCACGCCGCCGATACCGAGCTGGATGCAGGCTCCGTTCGGGATCATCTCCGAGATGATCTCCCCCATTGCCTTGTCTTCCTCGCGGTCGGGCGGATTGGGTAGCTCGAAGAGCGGCGCGTCGTGCTCCACGATGGCGTCGACGTCGGAGACGTGGACCCAGCCGGTGCCGTGGACGCGCGGCATGTTCTGGTTCACCTCCGCCACCACGTACTTCGCCTTGGCGACCGCGGCGACGTTGGTGTCGACGTTCACGCCCAGGCTCATGTAGCCGTGCTTGTCGACCCGCGAGACGGCGACGAGCGCGACGTCGATGTCCATCGACTCGGTGAAGAGTCGCGGAATCTGGTGGAAGAACGCTGGGTTGTAGGCGGCCTGCCCGCTCACAAGCATCGCGCGGTCAGCGCCGCTGGCGAACATCGACTCCCAGTGGATGACATCGTGCACTTCGGGGGCGAGGATCGTGCGCGCGCTCGCCGCCATCGGCAGCAGCGAGGTCATGGTGATGTCGGTGAACCCGCCGGCCTTCGCGCGCTCCGCGATCGCTTCCAGCATCGCGGGAGGCTCGCCGACGGCGTTGCCCTGCACGATCAGCGCGCCATCGATGATGCCCGCGGCGGCCTCATCGGCGGTCTTCAGCTTCGCGCGGTAGTCGTCTTCCCAGCCAGCCACGATCGGCCCTCCCACTCGCCGCCCGCGGCAATCGCCGGAGCGTGCGGCAGTATCCCACATCGCGCCCGTGCGGCGTCGTGCCTGGCGGCGGGCGTGCTACCGTCACTGCCCTCACGACGACAGCCTTCACGACGACGGGCGACAGGCGACGGGCAGCGCCGGGCAGGGAGTGACGATGCGTTTCATCATCTACGGCGCGGGCGGCATCGGCGGCGGCATTGGCGGCAGCCTCCACCGCAACGGCCACGACGTTGCACTGATCGCGCGCGGCACCCAACTCGAGGCCTTCCAATCCACCGGCCTGACGCTACACACGCCGGACTTCCGGGAGACCTTCCAGATCCTGAGCTACGGCCACCCGTCCGAGATCGACTTCACCGACGACGACGTCGTGCTGCTGACGATGAAGTCGCAGCACACGGCCGCTGCGCTCGATGACCTGGCGGCCGCCGCCGGCACCGAGATCCCCGTCTTCTGCGCCCAGAACGGCGTCGCGAACGAGCGCATGGCGCTGCGGCGGTTCACCCGCGTCTACGGGACCGTCGTCTACATGCCCGCGACCTACACCGTGCCCGGCCAGGTGGTCGTGCACGCCTCGCCCGGCCTCGGCGTGCTCGACTCCGGGCGCTACCCGCGCGGCATCGATGAAGTCGTGGAGGAGGTGACCGCGGCGCTCACCGCCAGCGCATTCCGCGCCGAGCCTGACTCCGACATCATGCGCAAGAAGTACGCAAAGCTGCTCACCAACCTCGGCAACGTCCTGCTCGTCGCCTGCGGGCCGGGGTCGGACACCAGCGAACTCCAGAGCGCCGTACACGCCGAGGCGCTGGCCTGCTACGAGGCAGCCGGTATCGAATCCGAGCCGATCGAGGCGATGGCGGCGATGCGAGCGGGCGTGATCGAGCGCTCCGCGATCGAGGGAGTACCCAGGCAGGGCAGCTCGTCATGGCAGAGCATCCTGCGCGGTACGGGCAACGTCGAAGCGGACTTCCTCAACGGCGAGATCGCCCTGCTGGGGGCAGAGCATGGCGTGCCGGCGCCGGTCAACCGCGTCGTGCAGCGGCTCGCCAACGCGGCGGCACGCGGCAAGCACAAGCCCGGCAGCCTGACCCCTGAGCAAGTGCTGGCGCTGGCGGCGGAGGGCGGCCCCTAGCCCTGTCGCCCTGCTGGCCGCCCGCCGCGGCGCCCTGCTGCGTGAGTGTGTGCAGCGTCCGGGTCACCGCAGCGACACAACGATCGCGCAGGAAGTAGCCTCGGGCGAACCGATGCTGCGCAGCGTCGGCCCGCTGGGCAAGGCGACGAGGGCACCGGGCATCACCTGCACCGACGCGGCGCGGCAAGCGTCACAGATGGCGGCAAACGGCATGCGGAACTCCTGCTCCTCGATCATCGGCAGCCCACGCCGCCGGCATGAGGGCCACATCGCCGCCGTGAGAACGTGCGCCCCGGTCGCAGCGCCCGGCGGCGCGGAGGGTAGAATCGGCCGCGCACCGAGGAGTACGGGGAGGGCACATGGCCGGTCCGATGGACGGCATCAAGGTGGTCGAGATCGGCGTCTGGGTCGCCGGGCCCTCAGCGGCCGGCATCCTCTGCGACTGGGGCGCGGAGGTGGTCAAGATCGAGCCGCCTGAGGGCGACCCCTTCCGCGGGCTCTTCGCCGGCTTCGGCGACGCGACCACGACCCCGCCTCCCTTCGAACTCGACAACCGCGGCAAACGCAGCGTCACGCTCGACCTGCGTAGCGATGAGGGCATCGCGATCGCGAAGCGCCTGGTCGCGCAGGCGGACGTCTTCGTCAGCAACATGCGCCCCGGCGGCATCGCCCGCATGGGGCTCGACTACGAGTCGCTGCGGGCAGACAACCCTCGCCTCATCTACGCCCAGATCAGCGGCTACGGCCTCGACGGCCCCGACCAGGACCGCGCCTCGTTCGACGTCGGCGCATTCTGGTCGCGGGCGGGCATCGCCGCGGCGCTGACGGCGCCCGGGGCCGACCTGCCGCTCCAGCGCGGCGGCATGGGCGACCACAACACCGGCAGCCAGGCCGCCGGCGCGGTGGCCGCCGCGCTCTTCCAGCGCGAGCGCAGCGGCGAGGGGCAGCTCGTCACCGCCTCGCTGGTGCGCACCGGCGCCTACACGATCGGCTGGGACCTCAACACCGCCCTGAGGACGGGCGAAATGCCTCAGCCAATCACCCGCGACACCTTCCCCAACCCGCTGATCCTCTCCTATCAGGTGAAGGACGGCCGCTGGATCTGGCTGCTCATGCTCCAGGGCGACCGTCACTGGCCGGACTTCTGTCGCGCCGTCGAGCACGAAGAGTGGATGGAGGACGAACGCTTCGCCGGGCTGCTCGAACGCGCCATGAACGCCGCGGCGCTGATCGCCGAGATCGAGGCCGTACTCGCGGAGCGCAACGTCGAAGAGTGGGCGGAGGTCTTCGACCGCGAGAACGTCTGGTGGGCGCCCGTCCAGTCCTTCGCCGAGGTGATCGCCGACCCGGTGCTGGAGCAGTCCGGGGCCTGGGTCGACGTCCCGCTCGCCGAGGAGACCGTGAAGATGGTCGCCACCCCGGTCGACTTCCACGGCACGCCATGGGCCCCCTCGGCCGGCGCGCCCGAGCTCGGCCAGAACACGGAGGAAGTACTGCTCGAACTCGGCTACGAATGGGAGCAGATAGCGGAGCTGAAGGACCGGGCGGTCATCCCCTGATTCACGCTCGCCGAGTCGGGCTCACCGGGGACACTCTCGGACCGGATCGGCGAGAACGGACGTCATGGCCATCGCTCCCATGCTAAAGTCGCTGCCATGGTTGTGAAGAAGCCGCGAGGCGCGCCGCTGCCGTTCCGCGAGCCGACCGATTTCGGCGACCGCACGTTCCGGTCGGCGCTCGTCAACGTCACCAACGTCTGCAACCTCGACTGCGTCCATTGCTTCGTGTTCCGGGCCAGTAACCCCAACCGCCCGCAGGACAAGATGGACGACACCATCATGCTCCGTCAGCTCGAGCAGCTGCGGGACAAGCACGGCATCAAGTCGATGCTGTTCATGGGCGGCGAGCCGATGATCCGCAAGGACCTGGTGCTGGAGGCGATGCCGCTCTTCGAGAGCAGCTCGATCGTCACCAACGGCACCTACGGCATCCCCTCCGTCCCCGGCCACCTCGTCACCGTCTCGCTCGACGGGCCCGAACATCTCAACGACCCGATCCGCGGCGAGGGCGTCTTCCAGAAGGTGAAGGCGGCCGTCTTCGCCCCCGACCGCGACCCGGACGACGGCACCACCGTGATCCTCCAGATGACGGTGACGAAGGCCAACCAGGACGGCGTCGAGCAGTTCGTCGAGGAAGTGAAGGACTGGCCGGTCACCGGCGTCGCCTTCACCTTCTATGTGCCGCTCAAGGGCGACTACGGCCCGATGGCCTGGCGCGACATCAGCGAACGCGACGACGTCGTGCGACGGGTGATCGCGCTCAAGGAGAAGTACCCGGCGGTCGTGAAGTCGAACATCGGCGCGCTCGAGCTGATGCTCTCCGACCGCGCAATCGAGTCGACCGGCGAGAATGGCGAGCACTGCCACATGCGCGGCATGCTCCCGCTCTACATGGGCGACGGCGGCAACTTCGAAGCGCCGTTCTGCTGCTACGGCAACGAGGTCGACTGCTCGCGCTGCGGCGCCTACGCCGTCTTCAACAACGCCCACCACCGCGCGCAGGGCGAGCCAGCGCCCGCACCGGCTTCGTAGGCGCGCGACCGCGCCCCCCTAACCCCCGTCGCGCTCCTGGGCCAGCCGCTGGTTCTCCACCGCCCGCTGCACCATCGGCCGACGACGGGTGCGCTCGCGCTCGGGCAGCGAGGCGGCCGGATCGCCCTCGCCGATGCTGGAGAGCACGTGTAGGGCGTGCGCGCCGCGGATGTGCCCGGTGAAGCCTTGGGCGTCCTGCGCCTGGTTCACGGCCAGCTTGGTCATGCGGAGCTGGAAGGGGTCGTTCTGCGCGACGCGCCCGGCGTAGCTCATCACCTCGTCGTCGAGCTTGTCGGCGAGCACGGCGCGGTTGACGAAGCCGAGCTCGCAGGCCTCGGTGCCGCTGAGGAAGCGGCTCTCGAAGAGAATCTCCTTCGTCTTGCGCGCGCCGATGTCCCAGGGCACCGAGAAGTACTGGAAGTTCGTCGGCAATAGCTGCGCGTCCTCTGCCGCGATGATTACGTCCATCGTGGAGGCGATGATCCAGCCGCCGAAGATGCAGTAGCCGTGCACGGCCGCGATCGTCGGCTTCGCCAGGTTGCGCCAGCGCAGCGAGAACTCAACGTTCATGTCCCAGCTCCGCTTGTAGCGGCCGCGCATCCCCTCCTCGTAGGGCCGCGCCTCGAGGTCGGCGATCTGCTCCGGCGTGCCGAGGTCATGGCCGGCCGAGAAGGACTCGCCCTCGCCGCGCAGCACGATCACGCGCACCTCGGGGTCCTCGGACGCCTCCACGAAGGCCGTATCCAGCTGCTCGAGCAGCTGCCGGCTCTGGGCGTTGCGGTAGCGCGGCCGGTTGAGCGTGACGCGGGCGATGTGCTCGACCCGCTCGTAGGTCACTTGCCGGTCGTCGCCAGCCTGGTCGTCGCCAGCCTGGTCGTCGTCGTGGGAGTTGGTCATGCGCTCGCTACCCTTCGTAGCCGGGGGGCGGGCCTTTCCCGGTCACCCCTGACTCCACTAGCCGCTCGTAGTCGTCGTGGTCGATGTCGAGGAAGCGCGACAGCACCTCCTCGGAGTGCTCGCCCATCAGCGGCGCCGCCCGCGCCGGCTCGAGCGGCGTGCCCGAGAGCCGGAACGGCGCCGTGAACTGCGCGTGGACGCCTGCCTCCGGGTGGTCGACATCCTGCACGTAGCCGCGCGCGCGGAAGGTCGGGTCGGCCGCCACCTCGAAGCCATCGAGCACGGGCGCAGCCACCACACCGGCAGCCTGCAACGCCGCGACAGCTTCGTCACGTTCCTGCTCGGCCGTCCATGCCGCGATCTCGGCGTCCAGTTCGTCCTCGTGCAGCTTGCGGGCCTCGTTTGTGGCGAAGCGGGTGTCGCTGGCCCACTGCGGGCGCTCCGCAACAGCACAGAGCGCAGCCCACTGCTGCGCCGACTCGGCCGCGAGCGCCACCCAGTGCTCCTCGCCCCCTGCGTGGCCCGGCACCTGTCCCACGACCTGGCCCACCACCTGGCCCAGCGCCGGGTAGATGCCGTGCGGCGCGAACGTGAGGTGGCGGTTGCCCATCCTCGGGCGGACGTTGCCGGTGGCCGCCTGTTCGAGCACGGCGTCGCCGATCAGGCCGTAGTTCGACTCCTGCATCGAGAGGTCGATGTACTGGCCGCACCCGGTGCGGTTGCGGTAGTGCAGCGCCGTGACCAGCGCCGCGAAGCCGTACGTGCCGGCGACGCCGTCCGGGAACATCCGCCCGGAGTTGAGCGGCGGCCCATCGACGTAGCCGAGCAGCCCCGACTGGCCCGAGGTCGGTTCGATCGTGCCGCCGATGCCCGGGATGTTCCGCCACGGCCCGTCCGCGCCGTAGGCGGAGAGGCTGCACATGATCAGGTCCGACTTGATCGCCGTCAGCGCCTCATAGTCGATGCCGAGATTGCCGACGACACGCGGCGAGAAGTTCTCCACCATGATGTCGGCGTACGGGATCAGCCCCCGGAACAGCTCGATGCCCTCCTCCGACTGGAGGTCGAGCGTCAGCTCCTGCTTGCTGAGGTTGACGGCGTTGAAGTTCGGGCTGCAGTTCCAGGCATGCACCGCCGTCGGCACCGTGCGCAGCCCCGCCGGTACCGGCCCGTCGTAGCTGCCGCGCCAGGAGTCGAGGCGGCGGCGCGCTTCGATCTGCACCACCTCCGCGCCCATCAGCGCCAGCAGCTCCGTGCTCAACGACCCCGCCCACGCCTGCGTGAGCACGATCGCGCGGATGCCCTCGAGTGGCCCACCCATTAGCCTCTGACCCCCATCAACCCAGCACCCCTTGTTCCGCCAGCCCACCGATCCAGTCGTCGGTGTAGTCGGCGGCGTCGCGCAGCACGCGCACCGCGTTCTCGCCCGCTCGCGGCGCGCGGCGGTCGAGCGCCCACGGGGTCTCCGACATGACGAACGGCGCACCGGGGTACTCAAGCCCCTCCGGATCCTCGGACGGTCGCACGAAGGCCGCCCGTGCTCGCAGGTGCTCGTTCTCGCTCAGCTCCGCGGTATCGAGCACCGGCCCCGCCACGACCCGCATGGTGCCGAGCGCGTCGAACAGCTCCATCTTGTCGCGCTGGGCCATCCGCTCCTGCACCAGCGGCATGAACTCGTCGCGATGCTCGCGGTGGTACCAGCCGGAGTCGAACCGGCGGTCGGCGGACAGCTCATCGAGCCCGAGCACGGTCATCGCATCGCGCCAGAAGTGGGCGCGGCTGAGGGTCAGCGCGAAGTGTCCGTCGCGCACCGGCACCGGGCCCGTCATCAGGTCCATCCCCGGCTTGCGGCCCGCCACCGCCCCGGCGTACAGCGTCGCCAGCAGCGCCGGGGCGAAGACGATGCCGGCCGCCTCGGATTCCGCGACATCGACGTGCTGGCCTTCGCCCTCGTGCTGGTCGGCGTAGCAGAGTGCAGTCACGGCCCCGGCGTAAGCCGCGACCCCGGCCAGGTACGAGCCGGTGTAGCCGCTGCCCTTCAGCGGCTCGCGATCCGCCAGCCCGTTGACCGACGCCCAGCCGGAGTAGGCGTAGGCGGTGAGGTCGTTGCCCGGCAGGTGCTCGCGCCCGCCGTCCTGGCCGTGCGGCGTGACCGAGACGAGAATCTGCTTCGGCCAGCGCGCATCGCGCTGATCGAGTCCGATGCCCCAGGAGTCGAGCGTGCCCGGCGTCCCGCTCTCCACCACGATTTGCGATTCGCGCACCATCGCCGAGAGCGCCCGACGCCCCTGCGGGTGCCCGACATCGAGCATGATTGAGCGCTTGTTCGCGAGCACGTAGCTGGCGATCACGCTCGTCCCATCGTCCGCGAACGGTGCGAGCGAGCGCAGCAGGCTCCCGCCCGGCGGCTCGACCGCAATCACGTCCGCGCCGAAGTCGGCGAGCAGCCGTGTGCACCAGGTGCCCGCCACCGATGTCGAGAGGTCGATCACGCGCACGTCGTCGAGCGCCCGCGCCGCCGCGTCGTCCGTCACTGCGTCTCCATTCGTCATCCACGGTCTGCTCCCCCGAAGCGCGGTCGGTGCACTCGACGGGACGGCGATGATAGCGTGCGCTGTCGATGACGGAAGGCGGGCAGCACTCGTGGCAGCAGCGCGAAGCACCTTGACGCACCTCGAGTGCAGCATCTGCAGCGAACATCACGATGCCCACGTGCTGCAAACCGTCTGCACGAAGTGCGGCCGCGTCTTGCTCGCCCGCTACGATCTCGATGTCGCCGCTCGCACCTTCACCCGCGCGGAGATCGCCAACCGGCCGCCGCTGCTCTGGCGCTACGGCGAGCTGCTGCCGGTGATTGACCCCGCCGCCACCATCACGCTCGGCGAGGGGCTGACGCCGCTGCTGGCCGTGCCTCGCCTCGGCAAGGCGGTGGGGGCGCAGCGCCTTCTGATCAAGGACGAGGGCCAGAACCCGACCGGCACCTTCAAGGCACGAGGGATGAGCGCCGCCGTCTCTCGCGCCGTCGAGCTCGGCGCGGAGGCCCTCGCTACACCCACCGCCGGCAACGCCGGCAGCGCGCTAGCCGCCTACGCCGCCGCCGCCGGGGTACCCGCCCACGTCGCCATGCCGGCCGACTCGCCGCGGGCGGTGATCGACGAGGTGAACTCCTTCGGCGCGGAGCTTCAGCTCGTCGAGGGCCACATTGGCGATGCCGGCGCGGTGACCCGGGCGGGCGTGGCCGAACACGGCTGGGTCGACCTCTCCACGCTGCGCGAGCCGTACCGCGTGGAGGGCAAGAAGACGATGGGCTTCGAACTCTGGGAACAGCTCGGCACGCTGCCCGATGTCATCGTCTACCCGACGGGCGGCGGCACGGGCCTGATCGGCATGTGGAAGGCCTTCGACGAGCTGGAGGCGATGGGGCTGATCGGCCCGGAGCGCCCGCGCATGGTGGCGGTGCAGGCCGAGGGCTGCGCCCCGATCGTGCGCGCCTTCGAGGCCGGCGAGGAGCGCGCGACGCCCTGGGAGGACCCGTCCACGATCGCGCCCGGCATCCGCGTGCCCGCGCCCTTCGCCGACGACCTGATCTTGCAGACGCTGCGCGCCGGCGAGGGCGAAGCGATCGCCGTCGAGGACGGCGCTATCCGTTCCGCGATCGCCGAGATCGGCCGCCTCTCCGGCATCGACGCCTGTCCTGAGGGGGCCGCAACCCTGGCCGGCCTGCGCAAGCTGCTGGCCGCCGGGCGCGTCGACCCGGCCGCGACCATCGTGCTATTCAACACCGGCACCGGACTCAAGCACCCGGAGCTGCGCGAAGCCTGACTCGAAGGCGACACTCTCGGGACACTTCGCTCCGCGCTCACCCACGGAGTGTCGCCGCATCGCTCTCCCGGCCCCGATCCGTACAGGTTGGTGGTGCCCCCGCGAGGATTCGAACCCCGGACCCGCGGCTTAGAAAACCGCTGCTCTGTCCCCTGAGCTACGGAGGCGCAGCGCACCCAGTGTAGCCTCGCGCCGCGTCCTGAGCCCGGCGATCAGCATGCGGACGCTGCCGCAGGCCCGCCCGCGCGGTATCATGCCGCGCCATGACCTCACAAGACTTCGCCGACATCGACCGCCTGCTGGAAGCACTGACCACCGCGCCCGGACCCACCGGTTACGAGGGCCCCGTTCGCGAGCTCGTGCGCGGCGAACTCGGCCCCGTCGTCGACGGCATCGAGACGGACGCGCTGGGCTCGCTGATCACGACGCTGCGGGGGAACATCGACCGGCCCCGCATCATGCTCGCCGCCCACATGGACGAGCTCGGGCTGATGGTGAAGCGTATCACCGACGAGGGCTTCGTGAAGTTCCAGCCGCTGGGCGGCTGGCTCGACCAGTCGCTGATCAACCAGCGCTGGCTGATCCTCACCCGCAACGGGCCGGTGCCGGCGCTGACCGGCATCAAGACGGTGCACGTCATGTCCCCGGAGGCGCGCCGCAACGTCTTCAAGCGCGACGACATGTTCCTGGACGCCGGCGCATCGAGCCGCGAGGACGCCGAGCAGCGCCTCACGATCCGCCCCGGCGACCCCGTGGTGCCGGACTCCGGCTTCGCGGCGATGGCCGGCGGCGACCTGCTGCTCTCCAAGGCGTGG
>JASLOV010000089.1 GCA_030745285.1 Dehalococcoidia bacterium
GCCGGTATGCAGCGAGCCGGCATCATCCTCGGGAGCTACCGCCACCGTGGCAATGTCTAGCTCGGCCGCCGCCCGAATGATCCGGATGGCGATCTCTCCACGATTCGCCACGAGCAGTTTCATCCTGGATTCCTGTTCTTCCGCATTGGGTGAGCTTGCGGGAACCGCTGGCCCGAGTTGCGGCCCTCCGGCTACCTGAACTGCGAGCGCTTCGCCTCGAGGTTCGAGTGGATGTCCAGCAACACCGCCCGGCCCTCGGCATTGTGCCGCTGGGCCTCTTCGATCGCGCCAGCGACCTCCCTGGGTTCGGTAACGACGATGCCGACGGCGCCGAGGCCCTCCGCGATCGCCGCGTAGTTGCCGGTCATCTCGGTCGTGCCGAACTGCTCGCGGGCAACCGGGTAACCCCCGGGATACGTCGCCATGCCGCCATTGTTTAGCACGACGGTGGTGATCGGCGCACCGGCCCGCACCGCCGTCTCGATGTCCAGGCCGGACATGCCGAAGGCGCCGTCACCCATGAAGTTGAGGCAGAACTTATCGGGGTTCGCCAGCTTCGCGCCGATCATGAGCGGGATGCCGTAGCCGAGGTGCGTCGACTTGCCCCAGCCGACGTAGCTGTGCGGCACCGTGGCCGTGTAGAACGGCATGATCGTATCCCGCGGCGCGCCCGCGTCGTGCGTCACAATACTGTTCTCGTGATCGAGCACACGCTCCAGCTCGCCGATCACCCGGTAGGTGTTGATCGGTTTCTCGTCCGACTGGAGCAGGTCGGTCCACTCGGCCATCCACTGCTGCTTGATCTCGGCGATCTCGGCAGCCACGGAGGTCTGGCCCTTACGCCCGTTCTCGCCGATCTGCGCCTTCACCTCCTCGATCAGCATCTCAATCGTGAGCCGGGCGTCACCCGGCAGGCCGATGTCGACGAAGTAGTCCTTGTTGATGTCCTCGATGCTCTCGGTGTTCTGGATGATCACCTTCCCGTCGGGGATCGGCTGGGCGAAGCC
The DNA here is from genome assembly GCA_030745285.1 of Dehalococcoidia bacterium. Taxonomy (GTDB): domain Bacteria; phylum Chloroflexota; class Dehalococcoidia; order UBA2979; family UBA2979; genus SHYR01. The sequence goes on from JASLOV010000089.1 coordinate 1,008, forward strand.
GGTCCGCGAGAGGCTGGAGCCCAGCGCCAGCAGCACGTCCGACTCCTGGAGCCAGGTACGCGCCTGCCGGGTGGTTGAGCCGCTGCCTGCGCCGAGCGAGAGCTGATGGCGCTCGTCGAAGCCGGACTTGCCGGGCATCGAGCAGTACACCGGGATCTCGGTCAGCTCAGCAAGCTCCGTCAGCACCGCCGTCGCGCCCGACATCAATACGCCCATGCCGGACCAGATCACAGGCTTGCTGGCGCCGAGCAGAGCCGTCACGGCCTCGCGCACGTCACCGGCGGCGGGGGTGGTCAGGTGGCGCTTCGGCGGCTGGTAGCTGAGTTCCGCGGATGAGAGCTCGGCGCCGGCGATGTCGGCGGGCATCTCGACGACGACGGGGCCCGGGCGTCCGTTGCGCAGCGCGCGGAAGGCTCGCCGCATGACGGCAGGTGCGGAATCCGCCGTCAGGATCACCTCGGCGCTCACCGACACGCTCTCGTACGTCCGCGCCGGCGAGAAGTTGGGACTGACGGAACGCGCCGCGAGCGTCGATCCGCCCGGCAGGTAGAGGATTGGCACGTTGTCGGCGAAGGCCTGCGCCAGGCCGCCCATGGAGTTCTCGGAGCCCGGACCACCCTGCGTGATCACAACGCCGAAGCGCTCGCGATTGCTCATGCGACTGAAGCCGTCGGCGGCCATCAGCGCGCCACGCTCCTGCCGGAACATCACCGGCCGGATGCCGGCCTTCGCGACCTCTTCGATCAGGTTGTTCGAGGGGAAGCAGGCGATCCACTCGACGCCCTCGAGCCGGAGTACCTGTGCAACTGCCTCAAGCGTGTTCATTTCGATGTCCTTCCTGACTCATGGAAGTGATGTAACTCAGCCCGCCCGCCCCGGTGAGACGGTGCGCACGACCCACAGTGGCGCCTCGCCGCGCGCGACTCGCCCGGCGTTCATCAGCGCGTTCTCCGCGGCATTGTGCTCCGATTCGACCGCGCGAGTCGCCAGGTGCGGTGTGAGGATGACGTTGGCCATCTCCGGCAGCGGGTTATCCGCCTCGATCGGCTCGACCTCGACCACGTCGATGCCCGCGCCGAAGATCTCACCCTGCTCCATCGCCCCGATCAGCGCCGCCTCGTCGACCACCGAGCCGCGGCAGGTGTTGATGAGGATCGCAGTCTGCTTCATCAGCGCGAACTCGCGCTCCGAGATCATGTGGCGGGTGCTCGCATCCAGCGGCACGTGCAGGGTGACGATATCGGAAGTCTCGAGCAGCTCGTCCAGCGGCACGCGCGTCGCTCCTGTCGCTCGCACGTGCTCCGCGTCCAGTTCCGGCAGGTCGTGGTAGACGACCTCGCACTCCCAGCCCGCGAGCCGCCTGGCGACCCGCGAGCCGATGCGGCCGAGGCCGACGATGCCAACGCGCTTGCCGACGAGCGTGTGGAAATCGAAGCGGTCGCCGGTCACGCCGGCCATCCAGGTGCCCGCCTTCGCGCTATCGATCTGCACGTCCAGCTTGCGGTAGACGGCCACCATCAGCGCGATCGCATGCTCGGCCACGGCGATGGCGTTCGCTCCACCATTGTTCGAGACGGCGACGCCGAGGTCGGCGAAGGCGGCATCGTCGAGGTATTCGGTGCCGGCGGAGAACGTTTGAATCAGCCGCAGGTTCGGCATCTTCGCGACGACCGCGGGCGTCAGCACGCGGGCGCCCGCCGGCAGAATCGCGACGGCGTCCTGGCAGGCCTCGATCACCTCGTCCTCGGGGAGCTCGCTGTCCACAAACCGCAGATCGAGGCCGCCGATGCGATCGGCAACGGCCTGGCAGTCCTGCAGACGGACGGCGCCAGCCAGGGTATCTCGGCCCAGCAACACAACAACACCAGACACGAGCTCTCCCTTCGACTAGGGGACGGCGGCATGCACATCCGGTCGTGATGCCAGCCGCCACGGCGACACGCCGACTATACGGGGGCCCGACGGCGAGCGCCGTCCCGGCGCCCCTGCCGGCCGCCCTCCTGCTGCTGCGGTGATAGGGTGCGTGCTCGCGGCGCGGACAGACGAAGGGACTGGCAGGTGGACACCATTGGCTGGATCGGACTCGGCATCATGGGCGCGCCGATGGCGCGCAATCTGCTGACCACGGGGTACGAGGTAGTCGCCTGGAACCGCTCGGCGGAGCGACTCGACGCTGCAGTCGCCGGCGGGGCTCAGCGCGCGGCTTCGCCGGCCGATGTCGCCTCCCGCAGCGACGTCGTGATCGCCTGCGTCACCGCCAGCGCCGACCTGGAGGCGGTGGCGACGGGCCCGGGCGGCGCGATCGAGGGGATCCGCGAAGGTTCCGTCTTCGTCGACATGTCCACGATCTCCCCGGCCGTCACGCGCGAGGTGGCCGCGAAGTTCGAGGAGAGGGGTGTGGCGATGCTCGACGCGCCGATCTCCGGCGGAGAGCAGGGCGCGATCGACGGCACACTCTCGATCATGGCCGGCGGACCGGCGGAGGCCCTGGAACGGGTCCGCCCCGCCTTCGAGGTGATGGGTTCCACTATCACCCACTGCGGCCCGAGCGGCTCCGGCCAGACCGTCAAGCTCTGCAACCAGATCGCGGTCTCCGTCAACAACCTGGCGATGGCGGAGGCGCTGGTCTTCTGCCAGCGGTCCGGGGTCGACCCCTCGACGATGCTCTCGGCGATCACGCAGGGGGCGGCGGGTTCCTGGCAGCTGTCCAACCTCGGGCCGAAGGTCGTCGCTCGCGACTTCGCGCCCGGCTTCAAAGTCGGGCTCCAGCAGAAGGACCTGCGACTCGCACTCGAGGCCGCCGACGGGCTCCGCACGCCTCTCGTCGGCGTCTCGCTCGTGCATCAGCTCTTCGCCGCGGTGGAGCGCGCGCACGGCGCCGATGTCGGAACCCAGGCGCTGGTGCGCGCGATCGAGGGCCTTGCCGGCGCGGAAGTCGGCGAGGCGAACGAAGACGGGTGAGCCTGCGTGAAGCAACCACGGTGAGACGATGACGCCGGCGATCCCGGTCCGCACGATCCGTCGACTGCTCGCCGGCAACCCCGCCGGAGTGCTCGCCGCCGCGCCGCGACCGCACGACCCGGCCGACTATGAGCGCCCGGAGCTCGACGGGGCAGGCCCGGTGGCCGCCGACTTCCCGCTTGGCAAGACCGCACCGGGCGCGACGCTGGAGCGCTGGCCCGCCCGCGTCATGGACGGGTGCACGGAGCCGCTCGCCGCCGGCGTTCCCGACATGCGCGGCGTCTGGGAGGTCTACCGGGGCCGGATGACGGGCCACGTCGAACGCATCGAGCAGGCCGGCAACCGCATCTGCATCACGACCGGCGGCCTGGTCCACGACATGTACTGCGACGGCACGCTCGAACATGGCGTCGATGACATCGCCGGACTCGGAGGTGAACGCATCCGCGTCGCCGCGACCTTCGAGAAGGGTGTCCACAAGCTGCGGCCCGGTGGCAGGTGGATCGTGATGGTCACGCGCCGGCTGGATGGCAACGAGTTGCGATGGCGCTACGGGCCGTTCCGCAACAGGCTGCGCCGGCTGACCGAACCGCCGCTGGATCACCCCGCCACCGCGCGGGCTGCCGCCGCAGCAGAAGCCGGCAACTGACGCCAGCGCCGAAACGGGTTCAACGATGATCGTTGGAGACGTCCGAGATTATCATTGGCGTTCGCCGAGATTCGGCACCGCCTGAGAGGATCGCCTGTGAAGTTCGGGGCCTACATATTCCCCACCGACTACTCGATCGCGCCGGCTGAGCTCGGCCAGGCGATGGAGGAGCGTGGCTTCGAGTCGGTCTTCTTCACGGAGCACACGCACATCCCGGCCGGCCGTATCACCCCGTACGCCGTATCCGAGGAGCTCCCGAGGGAGTATCACGACGTGCTCGACCCGTTCGTCGCGCTCGCCGCGGTGGCGGCGGTGACGGAGCGGCTACGCCTCGGCACGGGGGTCTGCCTGGTGGTGGAGCACCATCCGATCACGCTCGCCAAGACCGTCGCGACGCTGGATGTCGTCTCCGGCGGTCGGGTGCTGCTCGGGGTAGGCGCCGGCTGGAACCGCGAGGAGATGGCGAACCACTGTACGGACCCATCGCGCCGCTTCAAGCTGATGCGCGAACGCATCGAGGCGATGAAGCGCATCTGGACCGAAGACGAGGCTTCCTACCACGGCGAGTTCGTGGATTTCGATCCGATCTGGCAGTGGCCAAAGCCGGTTCAGAGGCCCCATCCGCCGGTGCTGCTCGGCAACAACCCTCGCAACGCGCTGAGACGCGTCGTGCGCTACGCCGATGGCTGGATGCCGATGAGCGTCGACCCCGACACCTTCCCGGACCGCATCCAGGAGCTGAACGAGATGGCCGACGAAGCCGGGCGCGGCCCGCTCCCGGTGACGGTGTTCGACGCCCCGCCGGCGGCGGACGCGGTGGCGCAGTTCGAGGAGTGGGGGGTGGATCGCTGCATCTTCGCCCTTCCGCCCGCCCCCGCCGCCAGCGTGCTGCCGCGGCTCGATGCGCAGGCACGCATCATCGAGCAGTTCGCGTAGACGCGAGACCGCCAGCCGTCAGCCAGGCCGGGCGAGAGTGCCTGCCTCCGACCGCGTCACGCACGAGGCGCTGACCGGGCTGGCGGCGCTCAGCTTCGACACGGCCTCGTCGCTCGACCCGTGGCATGCGCTCTCGGTGCGCCGCGTGCTGGGCGGCACCTACAGCCGCGCCGACTTCACGTTGCCCCACGGTCGCGTCCTGCGCCGCTACTGAGGACCCGCCGTCCCGCGCTCGCGTGCCGATGCTCGCTGCTTCGCAGTGGGGACGCCGTCTATGCCTCGAGCATTTCCTTGATCGACGACCACACGGCGTGGACGCCGCCGGCCGCGGTCTCGCCCATGCTGACTACGACCATGTTCTCGCCGGGGAGCACGTAAAGCAGCTTGCCGCGCGCGCCGATGCCAACGAAGAGGTCGTCGGGCGCGTCCGGGAACCACGCGCCTCGCCCACTCTGGCCGCCGGCGGTCTTCCAGACCCCGCCGGACGTGTTCAGCACCACAGGTAGCCGTAGGCGTTGTTCGCCGCCGGGAACGGCGGGGTGAGCGAGGCGGCGATGAACCGCTCGTCGATCAGTTGGCGGTCGCCCCAGCGACTGCGATTGAGCCAGAACCAGCCGAGGCGGGCGATGTCTCGATGCGTCGCAGTCAACACCGGCATCGGCCCGCGGTTGCCGATCTGCATCCAGCCGCGATCGGTCGAGGGCCAGTCCAGGGTCAGGCCCAGCGGCTCCGCGAGGCACTGCTGGTAGAAGTCGCGAGGCGGCACCCGCGCCACCTCCCAGAGGATGTTCGGCAGCGTGTTCAACACCGGGCCGCTCTTGTACTCGTAGGTCTCTCCGACGGGGTCGTGAGCGGCCGTCATCGA
>JASLOV010000090.1 GCA_030745285.1 Dehalococcoidia bacterium
GTGGAGGTCACGATTCAGCGCCCGGACGAACCACTCCTCGTCTGGGGCAATCAGGCCCAGCTCCGGCAGGCCATCCTCAACCTCCTGCTGAACGCCCGTGACGCCACCATCGAGCGACTGGAGGCAGAGCCGGAGTTCCGCAACTACCGGCCTCGCATCTCAGTGGCGTTTCCTGACGCCACCACCGCCATCGCCACCGTGACCGACGTTCCCGGCAGGCCATCGATCGAACTGCGCGTGACCGACAACGGCGCCGGCATGCCCGCCGAAACGAAGGAGCGCATCTTCGATCCTTTCTTCACGACCAAGGCCGTCGACCGCGGAACCGGGCTCGGACTCTCCACGGCCTACGGCATCGTCACGGACATCGGTGGCACGATCACCGTCGAGTCCACGCAGGGCAAGGGGACGACGCTTACGCTGCTGCTACCATCCGCCGCCGCCCCGCGCCCCCCGCAGACGTCTTCGACGCCGGGCAACATGCCGGAAGGCGGCCGGACGACCTGACCGTTACCGCCGGTCTGGCGACTATCCCCGCCACGCCACCTGCGCCGCCTTCACGCGAGCGCCAAAGTCATCGATGCCGTTCAGCATCCGCATCGTCCGCTTCGCCGCGACCAGTGCCCGCTGCGGATGGGCAGCCAGCCGGTCGGCGTACGCCCGCGCCTCGCCCAGTACCTCATCGTCCGGCACCACATGCGCCGCCAGTCCCCGATCGACGAGATCGCGGCCGGAGTAGCGGTCCGCGCTGAGCGTCAGCTCGGCGGCGATCGCCCCACCGAACTTGATGTCGATCCACGCCGGGTTCACCGGCGCCGGCATGCCGATCGACACCTCGATCAACTGCAACATCGACCCCTCGCCGCTGATCAGCACGTCGCAGGCAAAGGCCAGCGTCGCGCCGCCGCCCACGGCGAAGCCCTCGTGCGCTCCGACGGTCGGCTCCGGGCAGTCGTACAACTCGCCGTGCAGCTCCGCCTAGCGGTCGCCGAACCCGTCCAGCCAGACCGGCGGCGGGTCCTCGCGCTGTACCTTCACATCCAGCCCGGCTCGGGCGCCCTACACCAGCGGACCGGAGAGGGCGTTACGCCGCTGCGGCCGGTTGAGCACGATCTCGCCGCGCTCCCCGTGACGCTCGACGAAGACCTCGGGCAGGTTGGCCCCCGGCGCTGTGCCGCGCCGCCCGTACTGCTCCCCGGGCTCAACCGAGCGCACCCTGCTCGCCGACCCTGCCGCCGGAGATCAGCGCCTCGACACGGTCCGCGGGATACTCCAGCTCCTCGCGCAGCACCTCGCGCGTCTGCTGGCCGGCCAGCGGCGGCCCCCCGGTCGGCGTGGTCGATGCGCCCGAGAAGTGCAGCGGCGACGAGATCGCTCGCATCGTGCCGTCGATCGGGTCCGGCACCTCCGCGATCATGCCGCGCTCGACGAAGTAGGGGTCCTGCACGACGTCGTTCATCGAGCGCACGATGCCGAACGGCGCGCCAGCCGCTTCCATCCCGCTCTTGATCTCCTCCACTGTCATCTCCGCCGTCCACTCGCTCACGGTCTCTCTGAACTGTGGCAATGAACCCGGCTGCGGCGCGCCCGTATGTCCGAGCCCGGCCGCAATCGGCTCCCACACCCTCGCCCCCGGGTTGATGCAGACGTGGCCGTCCTTCGCCGCGAAGATCGGATGCCGGAACGGCCGCCAGCCCTCCGGCGTGCCGCCATTCAGCGCCGGCCCGGCCGACTCGAACAGCATCGCGAATTGCGACTCCATCAGCGCGATGTCGATTTGCTGCCCTCGCCCGGTCTGCTCGCGGTCGTACAGCGCCGCCACCACGCCGGAGAAGGCGTTCATACCTGTCACGATGTCCGCCACGGTCAGCCCGGGCGCGAACGGCGCTTCGCCACCCAGCGCCTGCTGCTGCAGCCACAGCAGCCCGCCCTCGGAGTGCGCCGTCGAGCCATACGCCCGCCGCTGCGCCTGCTCGCCCTCCTGCCCGAAGCCGGAGATCGAGGCGTAGATCAGCCCCGGCTGGTCCACGGAGATCTGCTCATAGGCCAGCCCCAGCCGCGCCATCGCGCCGGCGCGGAAGTTCTCGAGCACGACATCGGCCCGGCGGATCAGGTCACGAGCGACCTCGCGCCCCTCCTCGCTGCCCAGGTCGACCGCGATCGAGCGCTTGCCCAGTTCCAGTGCGGCGCCCGCGGAAGCCGACCGCACCGGCCCCATGCCGGCCGGCGGCAGCCGGTCCACCTTGATCACGTCCGCACCGAGGTCGGCCAGCATGCGCCCGCACAACGGGCCGGCGATCAGCTGTGTGATGTCGACGACCCGCACGCCGTCCAGGATCCGTCGCTCCATGGTCGAACTCCCTCGATTGCCCCTGCTCGATCAGACTCCGCGTACACGTGGAGGAACCGGCAGCTCCGCCGCTCCGCGCCGCCCTAGCGCTCGATTCGCACCACGCCTTCGTCGCCGTCGACGGTGACCACCATGCCATCCTCGATGCGCGCCGTCGCGCCTTTCGTGCCCGTCACCGCGGGAATACCGTACTCTCGCGCCACCACCGCTGCGTGAGAGAGCGGCCCGCCCGCGTCCGTCACGACCGCCGAGGCGACCGCGAACAGCGGCGTCCACGGTGGCGCCGTCGCGTATGTCACCAGCACGTCGCCACGTTCGAACTTGCCGACCTCCGCGAGTTCGCGCACGAGGCGCGCCGTGCCTCGCACGATGCCGGGGCTGGAGGCCAGCCCGCGCACCTCGCCCGGCCCCGAGGGCTCGGCATCGACCGGGCCGGCGAAGTTCGCCGTCCGCTCGTCGAGCGGCACCTCGCCCGCCCCGATCTGATTCGGCGGCAGTGTGCGCAGCCACCGCTCGCGGTCCGCACGCCGCTCCGCCACCGAGCGTAGTAGCGGGCCGGCGGGTCCGAGGCCGCCTCGTACAGTTCGGCGACGAAGAGGTAGAAGACATCGTCGGCCTGCTCGATCGTCCCCTGCTCCGCCAGCCGCGCTCCGATCGCCAGGCACGGCGCTCACCGGCGAAGGCCCCCCACGCTGCCCCGCCGCGCTCCAGGCACTCGCGCATGCGCGGCTTGCTGGCGTCCGGTTCGCCGAGCGGCCAGCCGCGAGCGTCGAAGTGATGGTCCTCGATCACCAGCGCACCGCTACGGAGGCGGTAGGCCCCATCGATCACCTCGGCGCGGTCGATCTCGTTCGTGCGCTCGATCTCGGCCGCCTCGAGGGGCCGGTACTCGATGCCGTGCTGCTCAGGCATCGGCCGCGGCCTGTCGCTCGATGAACTCACTGATCAGCTCGTTCACCTGCGCGGAATGAGTGGTGGGCGAGAGGTGCCCCGCCCCCGGAATCTCCCCGTACTCGGCCTCCGGCAGCGACTCGCGCAGCACTTCGGTAATCCTGCGCGTCGATGGCTTCGTCTGCTCGCCGCACAGCAGCAGTGCCGGCATCGACACCGCAGCCGGGTCCGCCAGGTCCGTAGCTGCCAGCGCCCCCGGCGCCTCCATCGAAATGCCGAACCAGTCGTCGGCGACGCGGTCGATTGTGCGCACGATGTACTCGCGTGTGGCCCCGTCCATCCCGTCGAGTGCGCCCGGCCCCACCCAGTAGTCCATGAACAGCCGTGCCGCGCGCTCCCGGTCGCCAAACTGCACGAGCACCATCATGGCGTGTGCGAGGTCGAGGTACGCCACGCGCGCAGGGTCCTCGATCTCCTCCAGCAGGCTCAAGAGCACCGGCTCGATCAGCGTCAGGCTCGCCACCCGATCCGGCTGCCCCAGCGCCACCCGCACCGCCACCGTCCCGCCCAGCGAGTGGCCGACGAGGTGCACCGGCGCGTTCAGGCCACCCATCAGCATCTCCACGATGGCAACGTCATGCTCGAAGTAGGGATGGCCGTCATCCGGCAGCGTGTCGCTCTGCCCGTAGCCGTGGAAGTCGGGCGAAGCACGCGAAAGCGGTCGCTGATCTCGTCGCTCAGCTACTTCCACTGGCCGCTATGGCTGCTCGAGCTGTGCAACAGGATCACGGGCGGCCCGTCGCCGGCGTCGCGCACGTTGACGGTGCGCCCATCGAGGTCGAGCTTCGGCATCGGCCGCTCCGTTATCGCACCGTCACCGCATACAGCGTCACCGGCTCGTCGAACCCCTTCAGCGTCGCCGCCCCGGCCCTCTCCCCTATCCGCGCGGCAGCCCGAGGCCGCGCGTGGCGATGATGTTGCGCTGCACTTCGCTCGTGCCGCCGCGCACCGAGGCCGGCACCGCGCCGACGTATGCGCGGGTGAACGAGGAGACCGGCGTGCCGTCCTCCCACAGCGTGGCGTTCAGTCCGAACATTCGCGTCCCGCTCAGCGCGATACGCTGCCCCATCTCCGACGAGAAGAGCTTCGACGTCGACGCCTCGTAGTTCGGGAGCTGGCCGGCGTTCTGCATCGAGATCACGCGGAACGAGAACTGGTACATCACGGCCGTTTCGATGTAGCGGTCCGCCAGCTCGCCTCGCAGCAGTTTCGACTCGCCGACGCGGGAGCGCGCCGTGCCCTCCTCGCTGTCGAGGTAGCCCATCAGCTTGCGCAGCGTGCGCCTGGCGCCGACGGCGCCACCGATGTTCGAGCGCTCGAAGTCCAGCAGCGTCATACCCACGTACCAGCCGCGGTTCTCATCGCCCACCAGGTTCTCCACGGGTACGCGCACGTCCTCGAAGAACGTCTCGTTGAAGTAGTGCTTCCAGCCCATGTCGATCAGCGGCCGCACCGTGATGCCCGGCGTCGACATCGGCATCATGATGAAGGAGATGCCGCGGTGCTTCGGCGCGTCCGGGTCCGTGCGCACCAGCGCGAAAAGCGAATCTGCGGCGTGGGCCCCGGAGGTCCAGATCTTCTGGCCGTTGATCACGAAGTCGTCGCCGTCGCGCACCGCCCGCGTCTGCAACGCGGCCAGGTCGGACCCGGCCGAGGGCTCGGAGTAGCCCTGCGCCCACGCCACCTCGCCGGAGAGGATCTTCGGCAGGTGCTCCGCCTTCTGCTCGTCCGTGCCGTGCACGATCAGCGTCGGACCCAGCAGCCCGACGCCCGACCCGCCGACGCCCGGCGCGCCGGCCTCCGCCATCTCCTGGTTGAAGATGAATTGCTCCATCGGCGAGAGCCCCGCGCCGCCGTACTCCTGCGGCCAGTGCGGCGCGACCCAGCCGCGCTCCGAGAGCGCCTCCGCCCACTCCATCGCCGCCTCGCGCACATCCGCCTCGTCCGAGGAGCGGTCGAACTGCCAGACCCGTTCGCCGCCGTGCATGCCGCGCGCCTGCGCGCGATACCGTTCCGGCAGCCGCTCGCCGATCATCGAGCGCACCTCGCCGCGAAATGCCTCCTGCTCGGCCGTGTCGCTCCAGTCCATCGCTCCGCCCTCTCGCCAGCGCTGGTTCGGGCTCAAACATAGCGACCCGTCGCGAGGTTGTAACCACCGGCTGCCACAGCGCCGATCACCTCCGCACCCCCACGCCCTAAGATGGCGCGACGGTCCGACGCGTGGTCGGCGCTCGGCGGAGGTGCGATGTGGCGGAGAACGACGCGGTGACGGGGCCGCTGCGCGGCATTCGCGTGCTCGAGTTCTCCCAGATCGTCGCCGGCCCGGTCTCCGGCATCTACCTCTCCGACCTGGGCGCGGACGTCGTCAAGGTCGAACCGCCGGGCGGCGAGGCGCGCCGCAACATGGGCGCCGTCGTGCCGAACGAGGGCAAGTACTTCCAGACGCTCAACCGCGGCAAACGCAGCCTGGTGCTCGACCTCCAGGCGCCCGCCGCCCGCGACGCCGTCCACCGCATCATCGCCGGCTTCGATGTCGTCACCATCAACTACCGCGTCGGCGTGGCGGAGCGGCTTGGCATCGACTACAAGACCCTCTCGAAGCTGTGCCCGGGCCTGATCTACGTCTCGATCACCGGCTTCGGCGACGAGGGCCCGGAGGCCGGCCGCCCCGGCTCAGACGTCGTCGCGCAGGGCTACTCCGGCATGATGGCGTCCGAGGGCAAGACCGACGAACAGGGCGCGCCCCAGCTCATCCAGTCCGCTCCTTACGCCGACCGCGCATCCGGCATCGCCGCCGCGATGGGCGTCTGCGCCGCGCTCTATCACCGCGAGCGCACCGGCGAGGGCCAGCTGATCAACCTCTCGCTGCTCCAGACCGCGCTCGAACTGCTCGCCCGCCAGGTCGCGCGCGAGCCGGTGCATGACGCCCTCACTCGGGACCCGATGATGCAGCGCATCGAGGACCTACGGGCTGCTGGCGTCTCGTACCCGGAGCTGATGGACGAACGGCGCAGCCAGATGACCCAGTTCATGTCCCACCGCCTCTACTACGGCGGCTACAACACGAAGGACGGCGCCATCGTCATCGGCTGCGTCACACGCGCCAACCGCAACGCCGCCCGCTCCGTGCTCGGCGCCGAGAACGAGCCGAGCGACCATCCCGACTTCAACGCCGCCGATCCAGCCAGCGCGCAGGGCTCGATCGAGTGGAAGGCCCGCATCGACGAGACGATGCTCTCGCGCACCTCCGCCCAGTGGGTCGCGGCGCTCGACGCCGCCGGCGTCCCCGCCACCGTCGTCCATTTCGCGGAGCAGATGGCGGACGATCTCCAGGTGCAGGCGCTGGGCATGATGGCCGAGCTCGAACACCCGGTCACCGGCCCCCAGCGGCTCGTCGGGCCGCTGCTGCGCATGTCCAGGACCCCGCCCGCCGCTGTGCTCCCCGCACCCTCGCTCGGGGCGGACAGCGACGATGTGCTGAGCGAAGGCGGCCTCAGCGACGCCGAGATTGCCGGGCTGCGTGAAGCCGGCGTGCTCGGCTGACCGCGCCGCCTGCAATCAGGGCTTCTCCACCACTCAGTGCTGCGTCGCCGCGGCCGCTCGCCGCCGCCCGGCCATCAGCGGAACATCGGTCGAGCGGGCCGTGATCAGCCCTCGCTGAATCGCGCCGGGTCGAAGGGATCGAGGTCGAGGCAATCCGTCTCGCCATCGACGATCAGGTCGGCGATCGCACGGCCGGTCGGCGGCGACATCAGGATGCCCTGCCGCCCGTGCCCGGTCGCCACGTACGCCCCGTCTAGGCCGGGCACCGGCCCGATCATCGGCAACTCGTCGAGCGAGAGCGGGCGCAGACACGCCGTCTGCTCCACCAGCTCCGCCTCGCCGAGCACCGACGAGAATTGCGTCGCGAAGGCGAGAATCGAGTCCCGCGCTTCCACCGTCGTGCCGTTGTCGAAGCCGCGGCGCTCTTCCGTCGTGCCCAGGAAGACGATGCCGTCCTCCTTCGTCGCCACGTAATCGCCGCCATAGGTGAACCCGAACGGCTCCAGCGCCTCCGGCGAGCGCACCCGCACGATCTGCCCCTTCAGTGGCTCGACCGGCACCGGCGTCCCCAGCCACGACCCGGCGTCGATCGACCACGGCCCCATCGCCACCACCACCGCGCCGGCCGCGACCGTCGTCTCGCCGACCTCCACGCCGGTCACCCGGCCGCCCGACTGCGCGATGCCCGTCACCCGGCCGCTCCGCACCGCCGCACCCGCCGACTCCGCCGCCGCCACCAGCGCCAGCGTGTAGCGGTACGGGTCCAGCTGCCCGGCCGGCTCGCCAACCACGCCACCGCGGCCCGGCCGGTCGATCCACGGGCAGAGCGCCGTCACGGCGGCGGCATCCATCCACTCGAGCTGGCGACCGAGCGCCGACCCCCGCTCCGCCATCGCCCGCAGCGCCTGCTCCTGCTCCTCCGTCGCCGCGATCGCGACGCGACGGTTGCGCGCGAACGCGAACTCGACGCCGGACTCCGCCGGCAGGGTCTCCGCCAGCTCCTCGTGCATCTCAAAGCCGCGGCGGCGCAGCTCGTCGGGCGGGACGCCATCGCCCGCCACCGGCGGCGGCGAGAGCAGCCCGGCGGCCGCCCCGCTGGCCCCGGAGGCGACGGCGTCCGCCTCCACGATCACGGAGCGCACGCCGCGCTTGCCGAGGTAGTACGCGACGGCAGCGCCGATCACGCCGCCGCCACAGATCACAACGTCCGTCGAAGAGCCTGAATTTGTCATGCGCGCAGTATGGCGCTACTTCGCGCGCAGCGTCATCGCGAAGTCGACGCCGCGCCCGACCCACCGCTCGAGCGTGTCCGCCGTCGCCCACCCCTCGTCCGAGACGAAGACCCAGCCCCGCATCGGCCGGCCGGTGAAGTCCATCTCGCGCGCATGCGGCTGCCCCAGCGCGTCCTCGTACCACTCCGGCCCGACGCGCACGATCATGTCGTCGCCGTTCACTCCGCAGCAGAAGTTGCCGCGCAGCATGAACGAGACGCCGCCGAACATCTTCTGCTCTCGCACCTCGTGATCGGCCAGCACCTCCCGCATGCGGTCCAACAGCACTTCGTTGTAGGCCATCAGCCCCGATCCGCCGTTCAGTCGACGATCGAGGAGTAGACGAGCTGCTTGAGCTGACCGCGGAAGTTAAACGTCCCGGACGGCATCAGCTGCGTCATGAAGACCACGTTCTGGTCCTCGCTCGGGTCGTTCCAGAAGATCGTGCTTGCCGCGCCGCCCCAGTAGTACTCGCCCACCGAGCCGGAGACCTGCGTCTCCGCCACGTCCAGCACCATCGCGAAGCCGAGGCCGAATCCGATGCCATCGTTCGTCGTCTCGCTGAACCCGCCCACCGCCATCGCCGAGAGGTCCTTGCCGTCCGCCAGGTGGTTCATCGTCATCAGCTCAATCGTCTTCGGACCGAGGATGCGTTCGCCGTTCAGCTCGCCGCCGTTCAGCAGCATCTGGCAGAACCGCCAGTAGTCCTCGGCAGTCGCCACCATGCCGCCGCCCCTGGAGACGAACGCCGGCGGCGGCAGGTAGCTGCTCGTCGCCGGGTCGTCGCTCAGCACCAGCCGCTTGTCCACTCCCCGGTCGTAGTTCGCGGCGAAGCGGTCCACCTTCTCCGCCGGCACGCTGAACCCGCTGTCCACCATCCCCAGCGGGTCTAGCACGCGCTCCTGCACGTACTGGTCGAACGGCTGCCCCGAGATCACCTCCACGAGGTAACCGAGAATGTCGGTCGAGACCGAGTAGTTCCGCTTCTTCCCCGGTGAGAACTCCAGCGGCACCTCAGCCAGCCCTTCGACCATCTCGCTCAACGTGTACTCGCGAGGCTCGCCGGCCCCGGCCGTGGCGGCTCCGAAGCCAAGGCTGCGGTAGGCAGCGTCGACGTTCGTGCGGTTGGAGAACCCGTAGGTCAGGCCGGACTGGTGCGACATCAGGTCGCGCACCGTCATCGGCCGCTCCACCGGCGCGGTCATATGAGTCGGGTGGTTGCCGGAGACGAAGACCCGCTGATCGCGCCACGCCGGGATGAAGCGACTGACCGCATCGGTGAGCTGGAATCGCCCCTCCTCGTACAGCGTTATCAGCGCCACCGAGGTGATCGGCTTCGTCATCGAGTAGATGCGGAAGATCGTGTCCTCCTGCATCGGCTTCTCGCGCTCGATGTCCATCATCCCGACCGGTGAGCAGAACGCGACCTCGCCGCGCCGGGCCACCAGCGTCAGCGCGCCCGCGATGCGACGAGGCTCGATGAAGCGCTGGTCGAAGTGGTCGTCGATCCGCGCCAGCCTCTCCGGCGAGAGTCCGCTTGCGTTGCTCACCATCGGATTCCTCCTCGTCCGCCCAGATTCGTCGATCAGTCCAGGTTGCGCAGCCTCGGCGCGAACAGCAGCAGCGCTCCGGACAGCACCAGCAGCACCACCGCGATCGCCCCGATCGCCGCCTGCGCACCGACGAACGACGCCGCGATGCCCACGAAGAACGTCCCGAACGTCGCAAAGCTGCGCTGCATCATATACACCGCCATCACGCGACCGCGGTACGCGTCCTGCACGTAGGCCTGCACCAGCACCATGCTCAGCGACTGCCGCCCTGCGTCGCCGACGCCCACCACCACCATGATCGCGGCCGTCACCCAGAACCACGTTGAGGCCGAGAACGCGATCAGCGAGATGCCCAGCGCGACGCCCGAGAGCAGGAACACCCGGCCGCGGCGCTTCGCCGGCAGCGACGCCACCACGATCGAGCCCGCCAGCGAGCCGATTCCCGTGAGCGTCATCAGCAACCCCAGCTCACCGGGCCCCTTCTCCAGCACGGACGCCACGAATCCCGGCAGCAGGAAGAGATAGGGCATCGAGAAGACTGCGAACAGGATCGCCGTGCCCAGCAGCAGCCGCATCTCCGGGTCGGTCGCGATGTAGCGCACACCCGCGACCATCTCACCGACGCCGCCGCCGCTCCTCGTCCCCGCGCCCGCAGCTGCCGGCCCGTCCGGCCCCCGCTCTATGCGGCTCTCCGACGGCACCGGCGCCAGCAGCGCCGTCGCGCAGACGTACAGGCCGGTGATCAGGAAGTAGACCCAGGCCGGCCCGAAGGCCGCGATCAGGAAGCCGGCGAGGGACGGCGCCATCAGCCGCATCGCGTTCATGCTCGCGGCGTTCAGCGCCACGGCGTTCGTCAGCCGCTCCAGCCCCACCACCTCTGGCAACATCGCCTGCCGCGCCGGCATCATCATCGACATCACTGCGCCGTGGACGACCGCGGCCACCAGGATGTGCTCGAACCGCAGCACGTCGGTGTAGATCAACAGCGCCAGCACCAGCGCGTTGGCCCCGTTCAGCACCTGCCCGACCTGGACCACGCGCTTCTTGCTCCGCACACGATCCGCGATCACGCCCCCGGCCATCGACAGCACGAGCCCCGGCACGGAGTTCACGAGGAAGAGCGTCCCCAGCGCCGCATACGACCCCGTCAGCTCAAACACGAGGAACCCTCGCACCAGCATCTGCATGTTGAGCGACGCCATCTGCCCCAGCGACGAGAGCAGGTACCAGCGGAACCCGCGATCACGCAGCGAATCGAACGTCCGGAAGCGTCCCTGCGGAGGCTCCCGCGGCCCCTCCGCGACCGCCTGAGAGGCCGGTGCGCCAGTCGTTGGGGACGGTGGCGCGGCAGCCGGCGCAGACGGAGGAGCCGTCTGCACCGCCGGTGCGGCCGGCGGCGGCCCGACAGCAACGTGTCCGTTGCTCCCGGCGTCACCGCTGTCGCCGTATACCTGCGCAGCGAGGTTGAAGCGTTCCGGGCGGCCGTTCGAGCGGCCGCTGC
>JASLOV010000091.1 GCA_030745285.1 Dehalococcoidia bacterium
GCCACAGCGGCCACCCCAACCGCTGCGTCGACCGTGTGGTCGGTCGCGGCGCATCGGCGCCCCCTCGTATCTCGCAGGACGGCACACCGGTCGCACAGTTCGCGAACCTTGGCGCCTTCGCCGACCACATGCTCGTGCACGAGAACTCGATCGTGCGCATCGACGGCGACATCCCGCTCGATCGCGCGGCGCTGGTCGGCTGCGGGGTGCTGACCGGGGTCGGTACGGCACTGCGCACGGCACGGGTCGAGCCCGGACAGACCGTGGCGGTGCTCGGCTGCGGCGGCGTCGGCCTCTCGATCGTGCAGGGCGCACGCATCGCCGGGGCCAGCCGCATCATCGCGGTCGACATGTTCGACTCGAAGCTGGAGATGGCGACGGCGATGGGCGCGACGCACGCTGTCAATTCGGGTAGCGAAGGCGGCGAGGACGCCGTGGCCGCGATCCGCGAAGCCGCGGGCGGCTCCGGCGTCGATCACGCCTTCGAGGCGGTGGGATTGCCCGACCTCGTGCGCCAGGCGGTGGAAAGCCTGGCGATCGGCGGCACTGCTACCGTCGTGGGCGTGCTCCCACCGGGCTCGACCATCGCCTTCCCGTGGGAGGCGCTGCGCCCGGAGTGCCGTGTGCAGACCTCGCGCATGGGCTCGAACCGCTTCCGCATCGATATCCCCCGCTACCTGGAGTTCTACCGTGACGGCCGCCTGCTGCTGGACGAGATGGTGAGCCGCCGCGGGCCGCTCGAGGACGTCAACGACGCCTTCCGCGCGATGAAGGAGGGGGAGGTCGCCCGCACGGTGCTGATGTTCGAGTAGCGCTGCGCCGGCACGAGTGCCCGCGCATACTGGTACGCACGCCCCGAGTGAAGCCACGTCTACCGAGCCCCACGTGATCGCCGTCGCCCTCTCCAACGTCACGAAGTACTTCGGCGCGCGGCCGGTACTGGCCGGCGTCTCCTGGGAGATCCACGACGGCGAAGTGGTCGGCCTCGTCGGCCCGAACGGCGCCGGCAAGTCGACGCTGCTCAAGTTGATCACCGGCGAAGAAGAGCTCGATGACGGCGCCGTCGTGTGACGGCGCGGCACCTCTGTTGGCTACGTCGCGCAGGAGCCTGTACTCGACCCCGCCAAGACGGCGATCGAGGAGGTCTTCGAGGCCGACGGCGAGCTGGCGAGGCTGGAGGGCGAACTCGGCCGCCTCGAACGACAGATGGGCCGCGCCGAGGTCTACGAGGACGCCGCCCGGCTCGACCAGGTGATGGAGCGGCACGCCCGCGCCCTCGCCGAGTTCAAGGCCCGGGGCGGCCTCAACTTCCGCGGTCGCGCCGAGACCGTGCTGCGCGACCTGGGCTTCAGCGACGAGGAGTTCGGGTTGACCGCGGAGGCGCTGAGCGGCGGCCAGCGCAAGCTCGTCGCCCTCGCCCGCGTGCTCGTCGCCCGGCCGGACGTGCTGCTGCTGGACGAGCCCGACAACCACCTGGACCTCGACGGCAAGGCGCGGCTGGAGCGCACCATCGTCAGGCACGCCAGGGCCGTCGTGATCATTTCACACGACCGCTACCTGCTCGATGTGCTCGCGGATTCGATCGCCGAGCTGGAGACCGGCGGACAGCATGCCGGCCGCACCCAGCTCAACGTCTTCCCCGGCAACTACAGCGAGTACGCCCACGACAAACAGGAGCTGCTGCTCAAGCAGCGCAAGGACCACATGCTCGGCGAGCGCGAGGCGACGCGACTGAAGCAGTCGATTCAGCGCCTGAAGGACTTCAGCAGCAGCGGCCAGAACAACAAGCTGGTCCGCCGCTGGAAGAGCATGCAGAAGCGGCTCGAGAAGATGCCGGAGACCCCCGACGCCCGGCTCGAACCGCGCCGCATCGGGCTCAAGCTCGCCTCCGAGCGCGGCAGCCGCAAGGTGCTCGAACTGACCGCGCTCGAAAAGTCCTTCGACGGCACGCCGCTGCTGAACGGACTCGACCTCGTAATCTCAGCGGGTGAGCGCGTCGGACTGGTCGGCGGCAACGGCACGGGCAAGTCCGTGCTCTTCCGTACCATCCTCGGCGAACAGACGCCGACCGGCGGCCGGACCTTCCTCGGCCCCAGCATCTCCGTCGGTTACTACTCCCAGGAGCACGAGACGCTGGACGAGGCGCGCACAGCGGTCGAGGAGATCCGGCGGCTGAAGTCGATGTCGGAAGGGCAGGCCTAAACTTCCTCGGCCGCTTCCTCTTCGACCACCAGACGGCCAGCAATCCGGTCTCGAAGCTGAGTGGCGGCGAAAAGAGCCGCCTGCAGATGGCAAAGCTGATGCTCACACGCGGAAACCTGCTGCTGCTCGATGAGCCGACCAACAACCTCGACATCCCATCCTGCGAGGTGCTGGAACAGGCGCTGGGCGACTGCGAAGGCACGATCTTCGTGATCTCGCATGATCGCTACTTCCTGGAGCGCGTCGTCGGCCGTATCGTCGAGCTGGAGGACGGCCGCTTCACGGAGTACCTGGGCGACTACGCCTACTATCGCGAGAGCAAGCTCGCCGCTGCCGCATCGTCCTGACGGGCCGCCCTGACAGACGGTCCTGACGAGCGGTAGAGTGCGTGCACCAGAGAAGGACAGTATGCGCGAGTTCGACGGACGAGTTGCGGTGGTGACCGGCGCGGCCAGCGGCATGGGGCGCGCCTTCTCGGAGCGCTTCGCGCGCGAGGGCATGAAGGTCGTGCTGGCCGACATCGAGGAAGGCGCGCTCGACGCCACCGTCGCCCAGTTACGAGCGGAGGAACTCGAGGTCACCGGCGTGCGCACCGACGTCTCGAGCCTGGAGGCCGTCGAGGAGCTGGCGCGCGCCACCGTCGACCAGTACGGCGGCGTCCACATCGTCTGCAACAACGCCGGCGTGGCAGGCGATCTTGACTTCCTCGGCAACCGCCGGGAGCGCATCTGGGAACACACGACGAGGGACTGGGAGTGGACCTTCGGGGTGAACTTCTGGGGCGTCGTGCACGGCATCCGCACCTTCGTGCCGATCATGCTGGAGCAGGACGAGCCCGGGCACGTCGTGAACACCGCCTCAATGGCCGGCCTGCTGAGCGGCGCCACCGCCGACATCTACGGGGCAACGAAGCACGCCGTCGTGCGTATTACGGAGGCGCTCTACTTCCAGCTGCAGCAGGAGCAGTCGAAGGTCGGAGCGTCGGTGCTCTGCCCCGGCATCATCAACACCCGCATCTTCGCCTCCGGCCGCAACCGGCCAGATGAGCTGGCCAACCCCGGACAGCAGCTCAGCGACGATGAGCGGACGGAGCGTATCGCCGAGGGCGACGCCTTCTTCGAGCGCGGCCTTGCTCCTTCCGAGGTCGCCGAGCAGCTGTTCGAGGCGATCCGCGACGAGCAGCTCTACGTGCTGACGCGCGACGTACCGCTGGACCGCATCTCCGCGCGCACGGAGAACATCGTGACGGGGCGCAATCCCGAACCCCTGCAGCCGCTCATCCCTCCAGCGAACTAGCGCAGGCGACCGACCGATGGCAGCAGTGGCAGGCCCGCTGGCCGGGGTACGCATCCTCGACCTCAGCGACGAGCGCGGCATCTTCGCCGGCAAGCTGCTCGCGGACCTCGGCGCGGACGTCGTGCGGGTCGAGCCGCCCGGCGGCGACCCGCTGCGCCGGCGCGGTCCCTTCATCGAGAGGGACGCCGGCGACGATGGGGGCACCGAGGACGCCAAAGATGCCGGGCACGCTGAGCCCGTCTCGCTGTGGCACGCCTTCTACGCTTCGAACCGCCGGCCCGTGACCATCGATGCCGCCTCCGAGGCCGGGCGCGAGCAGCTGCGGGGCCTCTGCCTGGAGGCGGACGCGGTGCTCGACTGCGGCACGCTGGCCGCGGCCGGGTTGAGCATCGAGGAGCTGGTGAGCGCGAAGCCTGACCTCGTCGCAGTCGATGTCTCGTCGTTCGGTCCGGACGGGCCGTGGAGGGACCTGCGGGCGCCTGACCTCGTGGCCTCGGCACTCGGTGGCTTCGCCGCGACAACGGGCGACGCTGACACGCAACCACTGAAGGCATTCGGAGATATGACGCGCGTAACGGCGGGACTGTACGCGGCCATCGCCATCCTCGCCGGGCTGCGCCACGCCCGCGAGCGAGGCGAGGGTCAGCGCATCGACGTACCCGTGCACACCGCCGTCGCCTCCTGCCTGGAGCACGTGCTGATGTTCTTCTGGCACCAGGAAGGGCGTGTGCTGAAGCGCCAGGGCTCACTGCACTGGTCCGGCGCGTACGAGGTGATGCCGGTGCCCGGCGGCCACATCATGGTGACGATCACGCCGAGCCTCGAGCGCAACCTCGTCTGGCTCGTGGAGGACGGCGCTCACCAGGACCTCTTCGACGAGCAGTACCAGCAGCCGGAGAATCTCGCCCTGCTGATCCCTCGCATCATGCAGGTGTTCCGCGAGTGGGTGGCGACCAAGGAGCTTCCCTCCTTCTTCTTCGACGCGCAGGAGCGGCACTATCCCTACGGCTGGGTGCTGACCCCGGACGAAGTCGCCGGCAACCCCCACCTGGCCGAGCGCGACTGGTGGTCTCGGTACCCCGCCGGGCAGGAAGCGGACCCCGAAGCGGCGCTCGGTCCGGGTACGCCGTACCAGTTCAGCGATACGCCCTGGGTACCTCCGGGACCGGCCGCAGAGACCGTCACGGGGACAGTCGACGGCTCAGGCAGGACCGTCGAAGCGATGTTCGACGAGATCGGCTGGGGGCCATGAGCGAAGCTGGCGCGCTGCCGCTCGACGGCATCCGCGTGCTGGACTTCACGCACGTGCTCGCCGGGCCGTTCGCGACACGGATCATGGGCGATCTCGGCGCGGACGTCGTCAAGGTCACCTCGATGGCGCGACCCGGTAACGTCCCCGGCAACGCCTACTACACGATGTGGAACCGCAACAAGCGCTCGCTCGCGCTCGACATGTCGGACGAGCTCGCCCGTGAGACCTGCCGCGCGCTGTGTGAACGCGCCGATGTCGTGATCGAAAACTTCGCCGTCGGCGTGCTGGACCGCTGGGGGGTCGGCTACGACGTGGTGCGCGAGGCCAACCCGGGCGTCGTCTATGTGGCCATGTCCGGCATGGGCTCAGAAGGGCCGTGGTCGCACTTCGTGACCTACGCCCCGACGATCCACGCCCTGGCCGGGCTCACGTACCTGACCGGTGTCCCGGACCACGACCCGATCGGCATCGGCGTCTCGCACAACGATCACATCGCTGGGCTGCATGCCACCGTGGCCACGCTCGCCGCGCTGGAAGGGCGGCGGCGCACCGGGCGCGGCCAGCGCATCGATCTCTCGCAATTCGAGGTCGGCGTCAGCCTCGCCGGCCCGGCGCTGCTGGACTACTCCGCGAACGAGCGCATCGCCCGGCCCGGCGGAAACACGCTGCCGTACGACGTCGCGGCGCCGCACGACTGCTACCCCTGCGCCGGGGATGACCGCTGGGTGGCGATCGCGGTGATGAACGACGCGCAATGGCGCGCGCTGCGGTCCGTGATGGGCGAGCCGTCCTGGGCAAGCGACGCCCGTTACGACGAGGCCAGCGGGCGCGTGGCGGACCGGGCCACGCTCGATGCCCGCGTCTCCGAATGGACTAGCCGGCACGAGACGGAGGCGGTGCAGTCGCTGTGCCAGGCGGCCGGCGTCCCGGCCGGCGTCGTGCAGACCGGTGCGGACATGGTTGAGCGCGATCCGCAGTTCGCGCACCTCGGGTTCTTCACTACCACCGACTCCGGCGCGGACGAGCCACCCGTGCCCGTCGACGCGCTGCCGCTGCGGTTCTCGGCCACCCCGGTCACACAGTACCGCGCTCCGCGCGCACTCGGCGCGGACAACGCCGCCGTGCTCGACGAGTGGATCGGCATGGACGAGGCGGACGTGCGCGCCGGTGAGCAGAGCGGCGCGTACCGCTAGCTCCCCCCAGACGCGGGCTCATCGACCGATCAGTTGACCTCACCGCCGGCCGGGAGTCCTGCGCCGTGCAACGGCACGTACAGCCCGGCCTTCACGATCGAGTAGCGCACGTAGAAGTCGCCGATCAGGCTGGCTGCGCCGATCACGCCCAGCAGCACCAGCCCCGTCCCACCGATCAGGCTCGCCGCCCCCAGCACCAGGGGCACGACGGTCCCGACCGCGATCGTGCCGCCGTAGAAGACGGGCGCGATACGGCCAGACACGAGCTGGCGCATCGATTCCTGCGCGGCGCCCCCGGCGCGTCCCGCCGCCGCCAGGAAGACCGCGACCAGCACGGCCGTCGAGAGCACCACCCACAGCTTCACCACCTCCACCGCGTCGATGTCGAACGTCTCCTCGCCCAGCGCCGCCAGGATCAGCAGCACGGCGGCGCCGCCGCGCAGGCCGTAGGCGACGGAGAGCACCGGCAACATCACTGTCCGCCAGAACGGGATCCCCACCGAGGCCGAGTAGACGAAGCCCTCGTACAGCTAGATCAGGGCTGCGCCGGCCACGGAGACCACGAGCAACACATCGCCCACCGTCCCCTCGTCGCTCCGCAGCAGGAAGCCCACCGCGCCGGTCATGTAGATGCCCATGCTCCACAGCCCCCGGCTGATCCATGAACGGTGGGGCCGTCGCGCCATTCGCCAGAATCGGTTCCAGCGTCCGAGGAAGAAAACGTGGGTCCAGCCGGAGAGGATCGCGATCGCGACCAGCGCCACGATCTGCCCTGCGCGCACGTCGAACAGTGCGGCGAAGATCCACGCGCCGGCCCCCGCGGCCGAGAAGAAGTGCGCGATCACGAGCAACAGGCCGCGCCCCTCGATCCACTCTCGCTGCGGTCGGTAGGTCAGGCTGAGGTCGTTGCGTCGCAGGTCGAGTCGCTCTTCGAATGCCATATCGCTACCGCACCGCTGCCAGGTAGAAGACAGAGGGATCCGTGCCCAGCTCAGGGTTGAGCTGGAACCCGACCTCCTCGCGGACGAGCCGGCTCACCTCGCTCTTCGGGTCATCGAGGTCGCCGAAGATGCGCGCCTTCGTCATGCAGTTCGCCACGCAGGCCGGTTCCTGCCCCTGCTCCAGCCGGTGGCGGCAGAAGTCGCACTTCTCGACTACGCCGTCGATGTGGTCTGCGTAGCGTGCCTGTTCGTAGGGCGTGAGCGCGTCATCAAAATAGACGTGCTTCTCGTCCTGGTAGTAACGCGCCCCGTAGGGGCAGGCCATCATGCAGGCCCGGCAACCGACGCAGATCTCCGTGTCGATGAAGACGATACCGTCCTCGCGTTTCTCGCTCGCACCCGTCGGGCAGACATCGACGCAAGGCGGGTCCGCGCAGTGCATACACAGCAGCGGCAGCGTGGTGCGACGAACGTTGGGGAACGTGCCGCTCTCCATCCGCAGCAGGCGCGCGTAGGTCGTCCCGGGACGGGTGCCGTTCTCGGACTTGCACGCCACCTGGCAGCCGTAGCAGCCGATGCAGCGCTTGAGGTCGATCACCATGCCCAGCCGAGTCACGACGAGGCTCCCGCGACATCTGCCAGCTCACCCGCGCGCGAACCGACCCCAGCATCAGCCCCCGCCTCGACCTTCGAGACCCGCACGCGAGCGTCGCAGTCGATCGTCAGCGAGACGAGGTCGGTGTGTTCGAGGTCCATAGTCTGGAGCTGGTTGAAGAACACGCCCTTGCCCCGAGCGACCGGCATGCCGCGCGCCCAGTGCCCGCCGTTGTTCGCGATAGCGATCACCTCCGGATGGATGCCCTCGGTGAGCTTTGCCCGCCCGGTCGTGCTCGCCCCGTCCGCCACCTCGACACAGATCAGATCGTTGTCCTCGATGCCTTTGTCGCGCGCCGTCGCCGCATTGATGGCGATGAAGTAGCTGTACGGCTCGCCGCGCGAGACCTCGTCCAGCCAGGGGATCTCGTAGGTCATCGAGAAGGTGTGCCAGGCCACGCGGTAGTAGATCGCCTGCAGGTCGTAGCCCTCCTGCGGCTGGTACGCCTGGCACGGCCACCAGTCGGGCAGGGGCACGAAGCCCTCCGTCGTGATCGGGAGCGACCGCTCGTCGGCGATGCGCTGCACATCCTCGCCGGAGCGCACGAGCCACTCGTTGTAGATCGGCGCACGTCCCTCGGCGAATGGCTTCCAGTAGACCTCCTCCACCTGCTTGGGCCAGGTGATCACGCCGTGCTCCTTGAACCAATCGAGCCCGCGTTCCTCGCCGAACCAGGCGCGGTAGATGCGGTCCCCGATCTCCTCCCAGTTGTACTCCGCACGGGGGTCGAGCGCGTGCGGCGGCGTCAGGCCGTACTGCACGTTCACCATCGCCTGCATCACGTCGAGGATGCCCAGGCGGTCGCCGACCTCGCGCATCACCTCCGTGAAGTGGCGACGCTCGAACAGCGGCTCCACCACCGGCTGGCGAATCTGGTGCCCCCACTCGCCGAGGCCAACCGGGTGGTGGTGCCGCAACGAGTTCGGCACCGGGTCGAAGCGCTCCAGGTAGCAGGTGTCCGGCAGCACGATGTCCGCCAGTGCCTCCGCCGTCTCGTCCGAGTAGAGGTTGGAGGAGATCACGAAGGCGTCCTTGAAGGCCTCGAAACAGGCCTCCGGCCGCGCCACGCTCATCAGCAGGTTCGCACCGTAATTGATCAGCACCTCGGGACGGTTCTCGAACGAGAAGCGGTCGTCGTTCAGCAGGGCAGGGGTGACGCAGGTCGTGATCGGCCAGCTGATCAGGTCGCGCATGTTCGGGAGCTCGACGCCCCGTGCCGGGCGCGGCCAGTCGCGCACTCCGCGCTCCGTCTCTGTCTCACCGAGCACCGCCGTCTGCAGTCCGTCGCCGTCGACGCCGGGCGCCCAGCGCGGCAGCTCGGTGTCGGGGTGGCCGAAGGCCACGGGGTTTGTGCCCAGCAGGCCGCCCGGCACGTTGCTGG
>JASLOV010000092.1 GCA_030745285.1 Dehalococcoidia bacterium
AGAGGTGATCGGTGACCGGCTTCGATTCGTCGACCAGGGTGCGGAAGCGCTGCGGGTCTGCGCGTACGAGCGAGTCCGGGTCCTCGCCGTCCGGCAGCGTGACGACGCGGATGTCCGCCTGCAGCACGTCCTGGTAGCCGACGAGGCCACGCCAGTCGACGGTGGCGACGGTCTGGCGGTCGGCGGCGCTGGCCACCACCTCGACGCCGCGCAGGGTGGCCTCGGAGCCGGCGTTGTCGGCGTCGAGCGCCAGCACGATGTTGGCGGTGAAGCGCTTGGCGAGGTTCATCTGCTTCTCGGTGAGCGAGGTGCCCATGGAGGCGACCACGTTCTCGATGCCAAACTGGTGGGGTGCGATCACGTCCATGTAGCCCTCGACGACGATCAGGCGCTCCTCGCGGCGGGCGGTCTCGGCGGCGCGGTCGAGGCCGTAGAGGGTGCCGCTCTTGTCGAAGAGCGGGGTCTGCGGCGTGTTCAGGTACTTCGGTTCGTCTTCCGGCTTCAGCGCGCGTGCGCCGAACCCAATCATGCGGCCGTTGACGTCCCGCGTCGGGAAAATCAGGCGGTCGCGGAAGCGGTCGTACGGCTCGCCGCTGCCGTCCGGCTCCACGACGAGACCGGCGGCGAGCAGGTCGGCGACGTCGAAGCCGCGGGCTTCGAGGTGCTCTCGCAGCCCGCGCCAGCCGGAGGGCGCGTATCCGAGTTGCCACCGCTCCTGCGTGCTGGCGTCGAGGCCTCGCCCGTCGAGGTAGCGGCGCGCTTGTTCGCCGTCCGGGCCGGCCAGCGCGGCACGGAAGAAGACGGCCGCAGCCTCGTTGGCGCGCAGTAGCCGGTCGTGCTCCTCGCGCTGTTCCTGCTCGCGGCGGGAGGGCGGCCGCAGCTCGACGCCAGCGCGCTCCGCGCAGCGTCGCAGGGCATCGGGGAACTCCAGATGCTCGATGCGGCGCACGAACTCGATCACGTCGCCGCCGGTGGAGCAGGCGCCGAAGCAGTGCCAGCTGCCGCGGTCGGGGTCGACCGAGAACGAAGGGGTGCGCTCCGTGTGGAAGGGGCAGAGCGCCTTATAGCGGCGTCCGCTCTTCTTCAACGTCGGCACGTACCCACCGACGGTCTCGACGATGTCGAGTCGGGCTTTGACTTCTTCGATCGTGCTCATGCTGTACTCAGGTAGACACCGAAGTAGGGGAAAAGTTACGGGCGGCTCTCGAAATTCCCGATGCGCAACGCTCTGGAGCGGTCGTCAGACTCGGATTTGCTGTGGCTGACACCGAATGGTGCGAAGTTTGAGCGCCCAGCGGACCGACGTTAGCGGGGCAGGACGTTGTTGCCCTCGACGGCGTCGTTGATGGCGTCTGTTGAGAGGATCACCTGGAGCGCGTCGGCTCCCGGCAGCTCGGCCTCGTCGTCGAAGTCGTGGATCAGTTGCTGCGTCCCGTTCTTCGCGAGTTCGAGGGCGTGGTCGAATCGCACGAGCAGCAGACTGGACGGCGTCGTGCGGCGAACGGCGACGGTGACGCCACCGATGAGCGGGATCACGCTGTTGTTCTTGAGCGTGATGGTGACCGTCCGCGCTGCGGTATCGAGCCGGAACGCCTCCAGCTCGACGTCATTCGGCACATCCGGGGCGACCACGGTGGAGAGTTTGTTGTTGTCGAGGATGCTCTCGCGCAAGCCCTCGTCGCCCTGCACCTCGACGACCACCGTTGAGCGTCGCTGGACGTACAGCTCCGGCAGCACCGCTTCCAGGGTGTCGCCGGGGCGCAGCGGCTTGCCGCCGACATCGACCCGGTGGGCTTCGCCGCCGTCAACGGATACGGTGACGGCATCGCTCACGTCGGCGTCGCCGAGGTTGGCGATCACGACGACGAGCCGGTTGTCGCGCGAGAAGACCGCCTCCACGGTGAGGTCGGCGAAGTCCGGGGTCTGCGTTGGGACGTCCGAACCGCTGGCGGGCGAGGTCGGGACCGCCGCATCCGCCCCGGCGATCACGCTCAGCGTCTCCGGGTGCTCGATGTTGGCGACCGCGCTCACCGGCGCCCAGCCACTGACGTTGCGGCCGCTGATCTCGACCGCCAGCCACTGCCCGTCCTCGGAGCGGCCGGTGACCGCGACCGGCACGCCGGCCTGCAGCGTCGCGAGCGGGGCCGCGCCGTCGCGAGGAGCGGTCAGTAGCGTGACCTCGTGCCGCAGCGTCGGACCCGAGAGGCGGCGGACGGCCGGCTGCGGCCCGCCCTCCGTCGGCCGTTCGCCGAAGAGCGCGAGCATGAGGAACACGGCGACCGCGCCGGCGGAGACGACCACGGACAGCGCCGCGAGCCAGCCGAGCCAGGCGGGGCGACCGGACATCTCAACCTCCTCCTGCAATCAGCAGGGTCGTGAAGGCGTTGTTGAACTCCTGCGACTCGCGGATCTCGTCCGGCCGGTCGAGTTCGAAGACGTAGCTGCCGGTCTCGGAGACCACCACCGGCGTCACCACGGTCGCGCGCTCGCCCGGCGCCAACGTCGTTGGGCCGATGCGGAGTACGCCGAGGATGTCGCCGGAGGCCTTGGAGACGTTCAGCGGCACGAAGACCTCGACGACGGGGGCGTCGCCGATGTTGCGCAGGCCGATCGCCACGCGGCCGTCCTGGAGCAGGAAGGCACCGGCGATGGTGAGGTCCGGCAGCGACTCCCCGGCAGGGCCGCCGTCGCCGGCGGGAGACGGCGTGGGCGTCGCCAGCACGACGAGCACCGGGAGCGTGTCGAGCGCCGCGCCCTCGGTCAGCAGCACCTCCGCCGGCACCCAGCCCTCGACGGCCGAGGACGGCGGGTAGGCGATCTTGATCCACGAGCCGTCCGATGAACGCCCCAGCAGTCTGGCATCGCGGCCGTCGGGCAGGACGGCGATCACGTCGGCGAACCGATCGGGGTCGGCACGGATGTTGGCGGTGAGCGCCGCGGCCACGAGCGAGGCGTCCCGCTCGGAGGCGACAGGCGTGGCGGCGGCGGGCGCCGCCGTGGGGTCACCGCCGTCCAGGGTGCTGATCGCGACGATCACGGCGGCAGCGACCGCGACGATGGCGATCCCGGCCAGGACTGGAGGTCGAAAGACTGACTGTCCGCGGTGGTGGCGGCTGTGGTGGTTCGTGGCCGAATCCCCCCGGGGCCCGCACCCCGATCTGCAGTGTACTCCTCGTACTTCCCGTCAGTTGAGACCAAGATCGCGCGCTACCTGGTGCGCGAACGGGTCCGTCATTCCGGAGACGTAGTCGGCCGCGCGTCGCCATGCTGGGTCCGAGGGGAGCGACCAGCCGGGGATGCGCTCCGGGTGCGCCTCGAAGTGGCGGTACAGCGCTCGCACGACTCGCTGGCCGGCCCGCGCCGCGCGCAGAGTCGACTCCTCCAGGTAGACGCGCTCGAACATGAACTCGCGCAGCACGTCAGTGGCGGCGAGCACGGGCGCGCTGAGCATGATCCGGGCGGGCGCCTTGCCCGCCCTGCTCCCCCCGCCCGCCGCGGCGCCCTCGGTGGCATCCGCGGCATCGTGAACGGCGGCCGCCGAGTGTGCGACGCAGTCCGCGATCAAGGTCTCGACGCGTGTCGAGTGGTCCATGCCGAGCGCGCGCTGGGCCTTGGCCGGCAGATCGTGTTCGGCGAGCAGCCCGGCGCGGACGGCGTCCTGGATGTCGTGGTTGAGGTAGGCGATGGAGTCGGCGATCTTCACGATCTGCCCCTCGAGCGTCGATGCCACGCCCCATGCCTCGGCGGCGATAGAGTCGCGGTCCTTCGAGTGCTTGAGGATCGCTTCGCGGGTCTCAAAGGTGAGATTGAGGCCGCCGCCGCCGTTTCCGTCATCGTCACCGCCATCGAAACTGCCGGTGCCGCGCTCGAGCAGCTCGACGATACGCAGCGACTGCTCGTTGTGGCGGAACCCCCCGGGCAGGAGCTCGGCGAGCGCCTCCTCGCCGGCGTGACCGAAGGGCGTGTGGCCGAGGTCATGGCCGAGCGCCGCTGCCTCCGCCAGGTCCTCATTGACGTTGAGCGCACGAGCGATCGTGCGGGCGACCTGCTGCACCTCGATCGTGTGCGTCATACGCGTCACTACGTGGTCGGAGTCCGGCGCGATGAAGACCTGCGTCTTGTGCTTGAGGCGGCGGAAGGCGCGGGTGTGGATGATGCGGTCGCGGTCGAGCTGGTAGGCGAGACGGAGGGGGTCCGGCGGCTCCGGCCGCCTGCGTCCGGCGGAGGATGACTCCCGCGCCGCGGCGGGTGCGAGGGCGATTTCGCGCGCCTCGAGCGTGGAACGCACGTCGGAGGTGGCGTCGATTGTCACGAGGCCAGTCTAGCGCAATCGACGATACGTGCAGTCGTCTATGCGCCTGAGCCATTAAACACTTTCGCCGGCACAATCGGTATAATTCGGGACGCGGCCCGGTCGCGTGCGCCTGAGGCCATTGTTCCCCGCTCAGTCGCCCCGTACAGTCCGTGTGGGCCGCTCGTGCGGATGACGTCTCCCCGGGGGTAAGAGCGACGCGATGACCACTATGTCCGAACAGCCCGAAGTTGTGGGCACGGCCGCCGGCCCGCTCGTCTACCGCTTCGGGGACGGGCAGTCCGACGGCGACGGCGACCTGCGCAACCTCCTGGGCGGCAAGGGCGCCGGCCTGGCCGAGATGAGCCGGCTGGGCATCCCGGTGCCTCCCGGATTCACGATCACGACCGACGTCTGCAACGCCTACTACGACCAGGGGCGGACCTACCCGGCCGCCCTCGAGCCAGAAGTGCGAGCGGGCATCGCCCACATTGAACGCATCGTCGGCGCGGCATTCGGCGACGCCGGAAATCCGCTGCTGGTGTCCGTGCGCTCCGGGGCGCGCGTCTCGATGCCGGGGATGATGGATACGGTGCTCAACCTCGGCCTGAACGACGTCACCGTGGAAGGGCTGGCGGTCCGTTCCCGGAATCCGCGTTTCGCGTACGACTCTTATCGTCGCTTCGTGGCGATGTACGGCGACGTCGTGCTGGGCGTCGGCCGTGACAAGGAGACGGACGAGCACCCCTTCGAGGCGCTGCTGAAGGTGAAGAAGCAGCTGCGCGGGGTCGAGCTGGACACGGAGCTTGGCGCGGACGATCTCAAGCAGCTCGTGCAGGAGTACAAGGCCGAGATCCAGCGGCGAATCGGCGTGGCGTTCCCGGACGATCCATGGGAGCAGCTCTGGGGTGCGGTCGGCGCCGTCTTCAACTCGTGGGAGACGCCCCGTGCCGTTGTCTACCGCGACATGCACGGCTACCCCTCTGCCTGGGGCACTGCCGTGAACGTGCAGGCGATGGTCTTCGGCAACCTCGGCGACGACTGCGCGACCGGCGTCGTCTTCACCCGCGACGCGGCCACCGGCGCCGCGCGGTTGAGCGGTGAGTACCTGCTGAACGCCCAGGGCGAGGATGTCGTCGCTGGCGTGCGTACGCCGCAACCGATCACAAGCAGCGCAGGGAACGCGGCGCACAATAACGGCGGCCCCTCGTTCGAAGAGTCGATGCCTGAGGCCTACGACCAGCTCGAACGAGCCTGCTCCACGCTCGAGGGTCATTTCCGCGATATGCAGGACATCGAGTTCACGGTGCAGCAGGGGCGGCTGTGGATCCTGCAGACGCGCGCGGGCAAGCGGACCGGCCCGGCCATGGTTAAGATCGCCGCCGACCTCGTCGATGAAGGAGTGATCGACGAGGAAACAGTCATCGCCCGCCAGGACCCGGAGAAGCTCATCGAGCTGCTCCATCCAGTGTTCGACTCTTCCGCGCCACGCGAGGTGATCGCGACCGGCCTGCCGGCCTCGCCCGGCGCCGCCGTCGGGCGTGCGGTCTTCTCGGTGGACGAGGCGGCTGACTGGGTGGCCCGGGGCGAGCCAGTGATCCTCGTGCGCACGGAGACGAGCCCGGAGGACATCCAGGGCATGATTGCCGCTCGGGGCATTCTCACGGCGCGCGGAGGCACCGCCTCGCACGCCGCCGTCGTTGCGCGTGGCATGGGCAAGTGCTGCGTCAGCGGCTGCGGCGCGTTGCACATCGATTACCAGGCGGGTCGGTTCAGCGTGGTCACCGCCGCTGGCGAGACCGTGACGGTCGAACGTGGCGACGTGATTTCGCTTGACGGCACGAACGGCGAAGTGATGCTCGGCGAGTTGCCCACGCTCGAACCGGCGTTGCCCGAGGAGTACGAGCGTCTGATGGGGTGGGCGGACGGGGT
This sequence comes from Dehalococcoidia bacterium, assembly GCA_030745285.1. Classification (GTDB taxonomy): domain Bacteria; phylum Chloroflexota; class Dehalococcoidia; order UBA2979; family UBA2979; genus SHYR01. The sequence goes on from JASLOV010000092.1 coordinate 6,224, forward strand.
GCGCCGCCTGGGCGTGCGCGCCAATGCCGATACGCCGGAGGACGCTGCTCGCGCTCGCGCCTTCGGGGCGCAGGGCATCGGACTGTGCCGCACGGAGCACATGTTCTTCGGCGATGACCGCATCCTGGCCGTGCGCCGCATGATCTGCGCCGAGGACGAGACCGAACGTCGCGCGGCGCTCGACGAGATTCTGCCGATGCAGCGCGGAGACTTCAGCGGTATCCTGCGGGCGATGGCGGGATTCCCCGTCACGATCCGGCTGCTCGACCCGCCGTTGCACGAGTTCCTGCCGAATACCCCCGACGAGCTGCGCGAGGTCGCCGAAGCGCTCCGCATCACCGGCCAGCAGATGGAGCAGCGTGTCGCGGCGCTCGAGGAGTTCAATCCGATGCTTGGCCACCGCGGCGTGCGGCTGGCGGTGACGTTCCCCGAGATCTACGAGGTGCAGACGCGCGCCATCATCGAGGCCGCCTGCCAGCTCGTCGCCGAGGGTGTGGAGGCGATCCCCGAGATCATGGTTCCGCTGGTGGGTTCGGAGGCGGAGCTGGCGTACGCGCGCGAATTGATCGCCAATACGGCGCAGCGCGTGATGGACGAGCAGGGCACCCGCATCGAGTACACGATCGGAACGATGATCGAGCTGCCTCGCGCCTGCATCGTCGCCGATCGCATCGCGGAATACGCGGACTTCTTCTCGTTCGGTACGAACGACCTCACACAGACCGCCTTCGGGCTCTCACGGGACGACTCTGCGCGATTCCTGCCGGCCTACATCGGGCGCAACCTGCTCACGCACGACCCGTTCGTCGAGATCGACCGTGATGGCGTCGGTGGGCTGCTGCAGATGGGCCTGGAACGCGGGCGCTCGGCAAAGCCCGACCTGAAGGTCGGCATCTGCGGCGAACACGGCGGCAACCCGGCCTCCATCGCCTTCTGCCACGAGGCCGGCCTGGACTACGTCTCCTGCTCGCCCTACCGGGTGCCGATCGCCCGACTTGCCGCCGCGCAGGCGGCGCTTGCGGAGCCCGAGTAACACCCGAGGCTGACTGGCCTATTCGACGGTGACGGTCTTCGCCAGGTTGCGCGGCTGATCGACATCTGCGCCGCGCTCGACGGCGATGTGGTAAGCCAGCAGTTGCATCGGCAACACCGAGACCAGCGGGCTCAACAGCGGGTCGATCGGCGGCAACTCGATCACATCGTCGGCGACGCCGTCGAGACTGTGGTCGCCGGCCGAGACGATCGCGATCACGGGGCCGCGGCGCGCCTTCAACTGCTCGATGTTGGAGCGCATCTTGTCGCGCAGGCCGTCGTCGAGGGCGAGCGCGACGGTCGGGACGTTCTCGTCGATCAGCGCGATCGGGCCGTGCTTCATCTCGCCCGCCGGGTAGCCCTCGGCGTGGATGTAGGAGACTTCCTTCAGCTTCAGCGCCCCCTCGAGCGCGACTGGGAGTGAGAGCCCGCGGCCGAGGAAGAGGAAGTCCTCGCGCTGGGCGTAGCGACTGGCGAGCTGCGCGATCCGTGGTTCGAGCAGCAACGCCTGGCCGATCGCCGCCGGGGCGCGCAGCGCCGCCGCGACCTGCTCCGCCTCGACGGCCTCGTCGAGCGTTCCGCGCACCCGTCCGAGGTGCAGCGCGAGCGCGTGCAGGGCGATCATCGAGCCGAGCATCGTCTTCGTGCTGGCAACCGCGATCTCCGGGCCGGCTCGCATCAGCAGCGTGCCATCGGCAACGCGTGTCGATTGGGCGCCGGGCGTATTGCAGACCGTGAGCTGGGGGCAGCCCGCGGCGCGCGCCTCTTCCATCGCCCAGAGCGTGTCGACGGTCTCGCCGGACTGAGCGACGGAGACGACCAGGGTCTCGTCATCGATCACCGGCTGGCGGTAGCGGAACTCGGCGGCGTTGTCGATCTCGGCGGGGATGCGAGCCAGGCGCTCGATGTAGTGACGGCCGACCATGGCGGCGTGCATCGAGGTGCCCATGGCGATCAGGATCACGCGCCGAATGCGGCGCACCCGCTCGGCGTCGAAGGGGAACTCGTCGCCGAGTGAGACCCGGGCGAGGTCAGGCAGGTAGCGCCCGCGCACGGCATCGAGCGCCGTCTCCGGCTGCTCGTAGATCTCCTTCAGCATGAAGTGCTTGTATCGCCCCTTGACGGCGGCCACCGGGTCGTACGGCTGCGTCTTCACCGCCTTCTCGATGGCGCGGCCCTCGCCGTCGATAAACGCGACGCCGTCCGCCCGGACATCGGCGATCTCACCGGGGTCGAGGAAGGCGACGCGACGCGTATTGGGCAGCAGCGCCGCCAGGTCCGAGGCGATGAACGACTCGCCGTCGCCGAAGCCGACGACGACGCCGCCGGCGTTGCCGACGCGTGCCGCGACCAGCCGCCCCGGTTCGTCCGTCGCCACCGCGACGATGGCGTGAGCCCCCTCCAGTTGGAGGGTCGTCAGGCGCAGCGCCTCGACGAGGTCGCCGCTGGCCTCGAGCTGCTCGGCGACGATGTGCGCGATCACCTCGCTGTCGGTCGCGGAGAGGAAGGTCGCGCCGCGGTCCGTGAAGCGGGCGCGCAGCGTCTCGAAGTTCTCCACGATGCCGTTGTGGATGATGGCGACACGGCCGGAGGGGTCGAGGTGGGGGTGGGCGTTCGCGTCGCTCGGTTCGCCGTGCGTCGCCCAGCGAGTGTGACCGATACCGGCGACGGCGGGGGGCAATGTCCCCTCGACGTGGGCGTCGAGCCGGTCGAGCTTGCCGACAGACCGCGCCACGTAGAGTTCGTGGTCGCCATCGAGCAGCGCGATGCCGGCGGAGTCGTAGCCGCGGTACTCAAGCCGCTTGAGGCCGTCGATCACGATCGGGCCCGCAGGCCGCCGCCCGGTATAGCCGATGATGCCGCACACAACGGTCTCGCTCTCGCCCGCCGGGGAGATCGTACCTCAGTCGCTCGCTTGCTGTGTCTTGCCGTCCCGCTCCGGGCGCGCGAAGACGGTCGTTCCGAGCGAACTCGCGCCGTATGCACCGCGGTACGACTCCGGTAGCAGATCGGCGACCATGCGCATCATGAAGTCGGTCGCCTGCTCCGCCTGGCGCGCTTCGGCCGCCTGCTGGGGCAGGCGGAACGGTTCGCCGAACTCGACCCGCAGGTGCAGCCGGCTGCACCTGACCCAGCGGAAGAGCACGCCCGGTATCCGGATCTGCTCGGTGCCCGTGATTGCGACCGGCACGATCGGCACGTCCGCCAGCAGCGCGACCATGGCCGCGCCCGGCAGCGCCGGGATCATCCCTTCGCCGTCGCGGGAGCGGGTGCCTTCGGGAAACATCAGCACTGCCGAGCCGCTGCGGAGGCGGTTGCGAGCGGTGCGCAGCGCGCCGATATCGGCGGAGTGACGCCGCACCGGGAACGCGCCGTAGGCCCAGAGGATCCACCCGATCAGCGGCGTCTCGAACAGCTCCCGCTTTGCCATCGGGTGTATGCGACGCGCCATGGAGGCTGCCACGAGCGGGGGGTCGAGCAGGTGCTGGTGATTGCCGATGACCACGAAGCCGCCGTCCGCCGGCAGGTTCTCGGCGTTCACGACTTCCCAGCGCGTGAAGGTGAAGACCACGGCGCGAGTAAGCGCCCGCAGCGGATAGAAGAGGAACTCTCTGAAGCGATGTCTCACACAGCGCTCCCTAGTGGCCCTCTGAAGCCGCGGTGAACGCCTCCACGCACGTCTCGACTACCTGGTCGATGCCCAGTGCGTCGGTGTCGATCACCAGGGCGTCGGGGGCGGCCTGCTCGCGGCGGATCGCTCGCTTGCCGGTGGCGTCGAGGTCGTCGCGGCGCCGGGTCTGGTCGATCACGCGCTCGACGGTGCTGTCGCGCCCGGAGTCGAGTTCTTCGCCAAGGCGGCGGCGGGCGCGTACTTCCAGCGAGGCGTCCAGGAACACTTTCGTGCGCGCCTCGGTCAGCACGCGGGTGCCGATGTCCCGTCCCACCATCACCACGGGCTCTCGCGCGGCCAGCGTCCGCTGGCGGTGAACCATGTCGTCGCGCACCGCCGGGATGCGGGATACGAGCGAGACCGTGCGTTCCACCTCGGGGTCGCGCAGATGATCGGTGACGTCCGTCCCGGCGATGAAGATGCGAGGGTTGCCGGGCTCCGGCCAGCGCATGTCGAGGTCGAGCGCGGTGACGAGCGCGGTCACGGCCGCGGCGTCCGCGGCGTCGGTCCGCGCGTCGAGCACCGCGATCGTGCAGGCGCGGTACATCATCCCCGTGTCGAAGAAGCCGAAGCCGAGGCGTTCCGCGAGGGCGCGGCCGACGACGCTCTTGCCGCTGGCGGTCGGGCCGTCGATGGCGACGCTGCCCGCGAGCGAGTCGGGTCTGTCCGCCGGCATCCCGGTTGGAGTCTCGCTGATGGCATGCCTCCCGGCCGATGGGCCGCGAGATCTTATCGATGCATCAGCGGGAGCATCCACCAGACCGACCAGCGCCAGCAGCCGACTCTCCTCGCCGGCTGTCAGCGTGCGCGAACGGCCCCGCTCGAGGTTGCCGAGCGCGAGGCCCCCGAACTCGGTGCGGGTGAGGTCCGTGACTGCGTGCCCGACGGCGCGCAGCATACGCCTCACCTGCCGCTTGCGCCCCTCATGGATGTCGACGTGCAGGCGGGACGTCCGGCCCTCGGAAGCAATCAGTTTGACGGCGGTGGGCGCGGTCGGACCGTCGTCGAGTTCGACCCCTCCTCGCAGGCGATCGAGCGCCTGTGGCGTTGGCGTGCCTCGCACCACCACCTCGTAGCGCTTGACGACGCGGTAGCGGGGGTGGGTGAGGCGGAAGGCCAGCTCGCCGTCCGTCGTCAGCAGCAGCAGCCCGCTGCTGTCGCGGTCCAGGCGGCCGACGTAGCGCAGTCCGGGCGGGGCATCCGGCAACAGGTCGTAGACGGTACGCCGGCCGCGTTCGTCGGAGGCGGTGACGAGGTAGCCCTCCGGCTTGTGCAGCATCAGCGTCGTTGCGGGCGCCGCCTCGGGCAGCGGGGTGCCGTCGACCGCGACGCGTTGGAGATCGAGGTCTGCGCGCTCTCCGAGCGTGGCGGTGTGGCCGTCGACGGTGACGCGACCGGCCTCGATCAGGCGCTCGGCGGATCGGCGGCTGCCGTATCCGGCGCGCGCCAGCAACTTCTGAAGACGCTCAGCGGCCATCGACGCGGAGGCGCTTAGCGCCTGCGGGCGGGGCGTTCGACGATCAGCACTTCGGTGACGACGTGCCTCGTGAACTGCCCGCCCGTCGGGGGCGTGACGGCCGTACGCGGCAGCGGTTGGGCGGCGGAGGTGGCACGGCGTACGAGCGAACGGATCGCGTAGTTCGCGGCGAGGCCGATGGCAAGGCCGGCGGCAGAGCGGGTCAGCGCCGGCAGCGCGCGTCGTGCGGCGACCGGCAGCCAGCGATTGGTCGGCTTTGGCGGCACCCGGCCCGTCGATGGCTGCAGTGCGTGCTGCGGTCGCGAGAAGGGGTGGTCGGGGGAGCCGTCATTCGAGGCTGATGGTGGCATGGGGTCGGCTTTCGTTCCGCCTTCGAGCGGCGCGGCTCAATCCGGGCGGCGATTCTCGTCGGTTCGCTGCGGCACGAAGGGTAGCACCGGTCAGCGCCCAGTGGACTCTGCGCGGGCGAGAACGGCGTGGGTGAGGTCGGCCGGTTGGCGCGACGCACCCCGTGAATCGACGACGCGGGCGCCCTCGACCCTGAGTTCGCCGGTACCGAACTCTGCAAGCGTTGCCAGTACGAGCGGGGGCTCGTAGCGCATGCCTTCCTCTCGGATCGCCGCGAAGAGCGGGGTGGCCTCCAGCGCTGCGTCATCGAGCCCGTCCGCGCCCCCGCCGCGGGCGAGTTCGGCCCAGAGCGGGTCAAGCGTCGCGCTGTGCAGCGGGTAGCGGCAGTAGGCGACGACCGGGCCCTCGTCCACTTCGGGAATCGCGAGGTGAAGCATGATGCCGCTCTCAGCGGCGTCGCCGCGGATCAGCGCGCGGATCACTTCGCGCCAGGTGCCGCGCGGTCCGTCCGGCAGGGCGGGGTGCTGGTTGAGGATGGGGTGACTGCGGACGAAGCCGGCGGTGAAGATCAGCATGTAGCCGGCCATCATGCCGACATCGAACGGGTGCGCCTCGAGGTCCTCCGCGACCAGCGCGTCGAAGTGCTCGCGCCAGGCCGGCAGCGGCTCCCCGGGGCGCGAGAGCTTGCCGCCGACGGAACGGCGGTAGCGCACCGAGGAACGCGTGACGAGCGGGTGCCCGTACGACCGCACGAGCTCGAAGAAGCCGTCGGTGACTTCGTCCTCGCCGGGGTCGCGGTTGGTGAAGACGCAGGCGAACTCGGCATCGATCTCACCGGCGGCGACTGCCCCGGCGACGGCCTCGTACATGCCGCGTGAGCCGGGGCCGCGGGCGGTCGTGAACCAGCCGATGCGTGCGGTCATGCCGGCGGATCGCCCTCGAAAGCCTGCCGCAGCGTCTCCACACGCTGCTCGACATCGCCGAGCAGCTGCTGGCAGCGCTGAGCGAGCTTCATGCCCTGCTCGAAGAGCGCCACAGACTGCTCGAGGCTGAGGTCGCCGCCCTCGAGACGGGCCGTAACGTCCTCGAGCTGCCCGTACAGCTGCTCGAAGCTCAGGTCGTCGAGCGCGCCGTCGCTGCTGGCCCCGGCATCGCTGTTGGTCATGAACCCGCGCCGTTCGGCTCGATGCGCGCCGCTCGGCGACCGTCGCGCAGTCGTAGCGCGACGCGGTCCCCATCGGCGAGCGCGGCGACGGCGGTCACGATCGTGCCGTCCGGCCGCTCGACGACGGCGTAGCCGCGTTCGAGCGTGGCCGCCGGGGAGAGCCCGGCCAGCCGGCCGGCGATCGCGGCCGTGTCCTCACGAGAGCGAGCGAGACGTTCGCCGGCGAGTCGCACGATCGTGGTGGCTCGCTCCCCCAGCAGGGCTCGATGCGCCGCCGTATCCGGCAGGGCGCCGACGAGCGCCTGGGCGCGCGAGTCCAGTGCTTCACGCGCCGCCACCAGCTGGCGGGTGAGGCGCACCTCGCCGCGGGTCCGCAGCGCGTTCACCGCACGGGCAACCTCGGCGCGGTCGGGAGCGACCAGCTCCGCGGCGGCGGACGGGGTTGGCGCGCGCACGTCGGCG
>JASLOV010000093.1 GCA_030745285.1 Dehalococcoidia bacterium
GCACAGCGCCCGACGATGGTGTTCGCCGCCGAGTGCAGCCTTGTCAACGACCCGTTCGGTGACGAGCGCAGGGCGTGGGAGCAGTTCCCCTCGTAGCGGGGATTAGCCGACGATCGGCCGCTCGCTGCCGGCGATCGTGACGGTCTGCTCGCGGTCGATCAGCGCGCCGAAGCCGTCGTCCTCGACGCCCTGCAACCCGGCACGCCGTGCCTCGGCGCTGCTCCACCAGATCTCCGCGATGCCATCGTAGCTGCCTGCGACGCCGAGATCGGCGTGGGAGATCACGTAACGCAGGCAGCCCTCGGTCCGCTCGACAGCGGCGGCGACGTTCGGGGCGTGCCGGTCCCGCCAGTGAGCGAACAGCGCATCGGTCGTGACGTGCGCGCCGCGCTTCACGAAGTAGACGACCTTCTCGCTGTCCTGCGACGCTTCGCCGTCGACGACCACGTTCTCGGTGGTCTTCAGGCTCGCGCCGGCGCCGGGTTCGAGCACGTCGAAGAAGCCGTCATTGCCGCGCTGCGTGCCCTCGCCGAACCAGGCGTCGTAGTGGTGATCGTCACGGAACCACATCGCCACCATGCCGTCGAAGTGCGGAGCGGAGCCATCGTCCTAGTCCCGGCTGAGGGTGATGCGGTAGCGTTCCGGCTTCGCATGCTCGGCGACGAAGGGCGCGTGCTCGGTCAGCCAGCGCTCGAAGAGCGCGTCGCGGCTCATCCCGGCGCGACGACGCAGCGCCCCGATCGACTTGATGGTGCCGCCGGTGCCGTCCATGCTGCCCCCACGTTCCGCTCGCCCCGATGCTGGGGCGAGTGCTGCATCCTACGCCTGCACCCTGTGAGCGCGGTATCATGCCGCCCGTCATTACGAGGCGACAGGAGGTGCTCGTGGCTTCGCCGCTCGAAGGACTCTCGGTGCTTGATATTTCCGAGGGGATTGCCGGACCGTTCTGCGCCAAGCTGCTCGCTGACCTCGGGGCTCGTGTCTGCAAGGTCGAAGCGCCGGCCGGCGGCGACCGTACGCGCCGCCTCGGCCCCTTCCCCGGTGGCGACCCGGAACCGGAGGCCAGCGGCAGCTTCATCTACCTCAACACCAGCAAGCTCGGCATCACGCTCGACATCTCCTCGTCCGAGGGACGCGAACAGTTCGCGCGGCTACTCGGGGAGTACGACGTGGTCGTGGCCGGTGAGAGCGAGGGCGAGCTGGCGGAGCGCGGCCTGGGCTACGACCAACTGCGGGAGTGGAATCCGAGCGTCATCCTCACCACCATTTCCGGCTTCGGCTCCAGCGGGCCCTACGCCGGCTATCGCTGGTCGCATCTCACTGCCTGCGCCTCCGGTGGGTGGTCGGACACGTGTGGCGTCGCTGACCGCGAGCCGTTGCAGGCAGGCGGTTCGATCAGCCAGACGCTGGCCGGGTCCTTCGGCGCGACGGCCACCGCGCTGGCCGTGCTCGGGCGGCACGCCCATGGCGGCGGCGACCACGTCGATGTGAGCGCGCAGGAGTCGACGCTCGTCGCGGCGCTGATTCCGACGCTCTTTTACGAGTACAGCGGGCAGGTGCGGCAGCGGAACTCCACAGTCGCATCGGGCCCCTCCTTCATCCTCCCCTCGGCGGACGGACACGTCGGCGTGAACGTGCTCACAGAGCAGCAGTGGGAGCTGCTCGTCCAGTATCTCGGGCTCGGTGAGATGCTCGAGGATCCGCGCTTCCAGCCGGGCGAGCGGCAACTCCACGCCAACGAGGTGCGAGAGCTCTTCATGCCGCTCGTTGCGGAACGCACCTCGGAGGAGATCTTCAGCGACGGCCAGACGTGGCGCGTCCCCTTCGGCCTCGTGCCGGACGCGGCGGGCGTCCGCGGCTTCCTCCCGCACGAGGAGCGCGGGTTCTTCGAGACCCTCGATCAGCCGATCGCGGGCGAGGTCGATGTGCCGGGCATCTGGTTCAAGTCGACCGCCACCAGTCCGACGGTCGGTCCCGCCCCGCAGCTGGGCGAGCACAACGCAGACGTGTTCGGTGGCTTGAGCGCGGCACGTGACGTGAACGGCGGGCAGCCGGCGGTCGCGGGCGCCGCTCGAGCGACCGCGCAGGCCGCGGCGCTGGACGGCGTCCGCATCATCGACCTCTCGATGTTCATGTCAGGACCGATGGCGACGCAGATCTGCGCGGACGCCGGTGCGGATGTGATCAAGGTGGAGTCGCTGCAGCGACTCGACGGCTGGCGCGGCGCCGCTCGCGGCGCGACCGACGACCCCGACGCAGCCCCGCAGTGGGAGCGCTCGCCGTTCTTCAACTGGGTGAACCGCAACAAGCGGGACATCACGCTCAACCTCACCGACCCGCAGGGCGCGGAGCTGCTGAAACAGCTGGTGGCGGGCGCAGACGTCGTGATCGAGAACTACACGCCTCGCGTGATGGCCAACTTCGGTCTGACGTACGAGGTGCTGAAGGCCGTGAAGCCGGACCTGATCATGCTCTCGATGCCGGGCTTCGGCAGCGATGTCTCGTGGCGCGACTACGTAGCCTTCGGCATGTCCACGGAGCAGATGGCCGGGATGTCGCACCTCACCGGCTACGAGGACGGCCCGCCGATCTTCACCGGCACCAACGGCGGCGACCCGTTCGTCGGCGTGATGGCTGCGCTCACGCTCGCCGCCGCCCTGCATCATCGCGATCGCACCGGCGAGGGCCAGCACATCGACCTCAGCCAGATCGAGGCGTCGACGATGTTCATTGGACAGGAGCTGGCGGGGTGGTCGCTCAGCGGGCACGATCCGCAGCGCGTCGGCAACCGCCACGCCACGATGACACCCCACGACAACTATCCGTGCGAGGGCGGGCGCTGGGTCGCCATCGCCTGCCGCTCCGACGGCGAGTGGCGTGCGCTCGCGACGCTGATCGGCCGGCCGGAGTGGGCGAGCGAGGACTCGCCGTTCGCAACCGCCGCCGGTCGCCGCGCCGAAAGAGGGACCATCGACGCCGCGCTGGCCGAATGGACCCGGCCGCAGCGTCACACGGAGCTGATGCACGCGCTGCAAGGTGTCGGCGTGACGGCGGCGGCCGTGCTGAACGGGCCCGAGCTGCTCGATGACCCTCACCTCAAGGCACGGCGCTTCTTCAAGCCGCAGGACCGGCCCGGCGTCGGCCTGAAGCACTACCCCGGGCAGCCGCACCGCTTCGTACGGGCGGCTGCGGTCGACGACTCGCGCGCGCCGCTGCTCGGCGAGCATTCGCGCGAGGTGTTGGGCGAGCTGCTGGGGCTCGGCGACGCCGAGCTGGACGCGCTCGAGCAGGCAGACGTCACCGGCACGATGCCGATGGCGGCTCGCGGAGGGTAGCGGTCGGGCAGGGCGGTTCGGCGGGGCCCTGCCCCGTCGAACCGCGTGGAGTCCGGGCCGCGTCAGGTCCGGGCAGCATCGAGGAACGTCCCGTGACGAAGCCCATGGTCTCGACACCACCCGTCTACCCGGAAGGGGACTGGGAGGTCGAGTCTCCCGCCGAGCACGGCCTCGATGCGGCCGCGCTCGTCCGTGCCGCCGGCGAGATCGCTGCTGTCGACGAGCGCTACGGCTTCCTCGTGGTGAAGGATGGCGTGATCGTCCACGAGACCTACTACCAGGGCGATGCGACGACGACGTGCGAGATCTTTTCGCTCACCAAGGGGTTCGGAGCGGCCCTCACCGGCATCGCCGCCACCGGAGGCTGGCTCTCGGTGCGGGACCGTGTCACCGACTGGCTGCCGTACCATACGCCGGAGATCGCCGAGGGTGCGACGATCGAG
>JASLOV010000094.1 GCA_030745285.1 Dehalococcoidia bacterium
TTCCTCACGCAGCGTCAGTTCGATCACCGCTGCCCGCAAGTCATAGCGGCGCACCTTGTCGCTGCCGCCGCGTTGTTCTTGCCAGTCAAGCGTCTCGAGCGCCATCAGCTCGGCCACCTGCTCGCCGAGCGCGGCCGCGTCGACCGCATCGGCATCGAAGCGCACGAGGTAGTGCGCCGCGCGCACGGACGACTGCAGCGAGGGCAGGCGTTCACCGACCTCCTCGATCGCCACCACCGCGACGCCGTCCGGCAGTGCAGCGGCGAGGCGGTCATGTGCATCGCGGAGCTCGACACCTTCCGAGAACAGCACGTCCATCTGCTCGCGCTCGCCGAGGGTGCCGACCGGCAGGGGCGCGGCCATGGCGATGCGGGCATGCGGCGAAAAGCCCTGCGAGTAGGCGAGCGGCAGCTTCGCGCGGCGCAACGCACGCTCCCACGTCCGCATCATGTCCAGGTGCGCGACGTACCGCGCCGGGCCGTTCTTGCTGTAGGTAATGCGCAGGCGCTGTGTCATGTCGCTACGCGTGCGTCCGTGCGTCCCGTGCGCCCCGTGCTGCCTCGGTCACGCAGGCCTACCCCGCGCCCTCACCGCGCATGGCCGCCAGCAGCGTGTCGGCGGCGGTCCGGGGGTCCGTACGGCGTTCCGCCACCTGCTCCGCGAGGCCGTCGAGGATGCCTTCGCGCTCCGCCATCGTCAGTGCCTCGCGATACAGCGAGGCGCGAGCGAGCGCGATGATCTGCGAGCGCACGAGCGCCCGGCGTTCGTCGCCGGCGTGATCCGACTCGCGCATGTGCTGCTGGTGCTGGTCGATGGCGTCGACGAGGTTGGCCGCGCCATCACCGGCCCGTGCCACGGTCTTCACGATCGGTGGGATCCAGGCGCGACCGGCGGGAGCGAGTGAGAGCAGCGCCCGCAGCTGTTGCGCCGTGGTGTCGGCGCCGGCGAGGTCGGACTTGTTGATGACCATCACCTGCGCGATCTCCATCAGCCCGGCCTTCATCACCTGTACGTCGTCGCCGGCCGCGGGGGCGGTCACCAGCACCGTTGTCTGCGTCGCCGTCGCCACCTCCACCTCGTCCTGCCCCGCTCCCACGGTCTCCAGCAGCACGATGTCGTAGCCCGCCGCATCCAGCAGGTCGACGACGCCGGTCGTCGTCTCCGAGAGCCCGCCGAGGCTGCCGCGCGACGCCATCGAGCGCAGAAAGACGCCGCCGTCGGCGGTCAGCGCCTGCATGCGGATGCGGTCGCCGAGGATCGCCCCCTGCGAGAACGGTGACGACGGGTCGACGGCGACGATGCCGACGGTGCGCCCCCTGGCGCGCTGTTCGGCGGCCAGCACGCTCGCCAGCGTCGACTTGCCGACGCCGGCCGAACCGGTGACACCGATCGTCTGGGCCTGACCGGTGCGTGGGTAGAGCCCGGCCTGCACGGCACGGCCCGTTTCCGTGTTGTTTTCGACGTGCGTGATCGCGAGTGCAAGCGCGCGTCGATCACCGCCGAGGATGCGGCTCGTGAGGTCGGTCGCGTCCACGGGCTAGTTCTCGTGGCGGCTCGCGGAGACGCTCAGATTGATGAACTCGATCATGTCGACCGTGGAGGCCCCGGGTCCGAAGACGCCGGTGAAGCCCATCTCGCGGATCGCGGGGATGTCTTCCTCCGGGATGATCCCGCCGCACATCAGCAGCACATCGTCGACTCCCCGGCTCTCCAGCTCCGTGATCACGCGCGGGAAGAGCTCCATGTGCGCACCTGAGAGGATCGAGAGTCCGACGACATCGACATCTTCCTGCAGCGCTGCTTCGGCGATCATCCGTGGAGTCTGGCGGATGCCGGTGTAGATCACTTCCATGCCGGCGTCGCGTAGCGCGCGAGCAATCACCTTGGCGCCGCGGTCGTGGCCGTCGAGCCCGGGCTTGGCCACGAGCACGCGGATCTTCTTCGTCTCAGTCGTCATGGGGAGTCGCTCCTCGTGCCTCAGCGTAGCAGCCGGAGGCCGCCAGGGCAGCGTTGCCGTCGCCCGCTGCCTCGCACGATGACTGCGGGATGTCGATCGGTCCCGCGCGGCTATTGAACGCCAGCGTTCGCGAAGCCGCAGTCGGCATGGCTTCCCACGTTCTTGACGTACCACTCCAGGCAGCGCTCAGCCTGCGCCGACCCGCTGCTCAATCCACTCTGACCGTTCAGCTCCAGCGAGAGCAGCGAGACGTGCCGCGCAACGCGCAACAACGCCAGTTCGACGTTGTCCACGAAGATCCAGTCGATCGCGAACGATGACAGCGCCGGTTCGGAGTCGCCGAGAAGCTGCCGGAGCTCGTCGAGCTGGCGCTGAGTCTGGGCGACGGAACTCTCCGCGCCGTCGAGTAGCGTCTGCAGCTCCGAAACCCTGGCGGTCGCCTCTTCCAGCTCCGCCACCCGCTGGTCGAGCATCGCGACGCGTTCGGAGAGCGCCGTCAGATCGGACTCGCTGGCCGAGCCGCACCCAACTGCGAGAATCGCAACGACCGTGATGATCAGGCCGCCAAGCCTGCCGTGTGGCATACGTCCCCCCGATCTAACGAAAGCGCCCTCCTCTGGAACATAGCCGCTGCGCGTTCGCGGCCGCTGTTCAGCCAGGCCGGCGGGTGTTCAGCCGGAGAATTGGATCAACTGGATGCTCAGGCCGAACCCCACCTCCGCCGGGATCGAGGTGCGCACGCTGTTCGGCAGCGCCCCCGGCGTCGCGTCCGGCACATCGATGCCGGCGTCGCGGTAGCGCGCGATTTCGGCATCGATGTCGTCGACCTCGATCGCCACCATCGAGGCCGGCCGCTCGCCCTGCTCGGCGATGCGTGCCGCCATCGCCGAGCCATCGCTGGTGGGGGCGAGCAGCTCGATCATGCACTGCCCGCACGGCATCTGGCCGATCACCATGTCGGACCCGTCCGGGCGAATCTCGTTCGTCACCGTCAGCCCCGCGACCTGCTCCCACGACTGCGCGCCGGCCGCGAGGTCGGCGACGGTGACGGCAAGGTGGTCGAACCCCTTCTCCGTCGAGCTGTGCGCGTCCGCCGGCGGCTGCGCGAACTCGATCAGCACGCCGTGGGCCGACGAGGGATGCACGAATGCGATCTGCCCGGCCAACCCTTCGCGCGGCGCTTCGTCGATCAGCTCGACGCCCGCCGACTTCAGCCGCGAGAGCTCGCCGGCGACATCGTCCGTGTTCAGGCAGATGTGGTGCAGCGTCTCGCCTCGACTCTCAAGGAAGCGCGCCACCCCGGTGTCTTCGACCGTCGGCTGCAGCAGCTCGATCTCGTTCTCGCCAAGCGCCAGCAGTACGCCGCGCACGCCCTGCTCATCGAGTACGCGG
>JASLOV010000095.1 GCA_030745285.1 Dehalococcoidia bacterium
CTGCTCGTCGGTCCGTGCGGAGATGCTTCGCACGATCAGGTAGCCGCTGAAGATCAGGAACAGCACCAGCGTGCTCGTCAGCCGGGCATCCCAGGCCCAGTAGACGCCCCAGATCGGTTTGCCCCAGATCGCGCCGGTCGCCAGCGTCAGCCCCGTGAACAGCACACCCACCGTCGCCGCGGATCGCGCGACCGGGTCGAAGCGCATGTCGCGTTTCCACAGCACGAGCACGGAGGCAACGAAGACGGCGGTGAAGGAGCCATACATCGCCAGCGCGGAGGGCACGTGGATGTAGAAGAGGCGCTGCACCTCGCCCTCGACCGCCTCGCGGGGGGCGGCCAGTAGCGCTCCGACGAGCATCGCCATCATCGCCACGCCGGTGAGCGGCGGCAGCACCGTCCAGCGCCATCCATAGGCGCGCACGATGGCGCCGCCGGCGGCAGCACGGACGGTATGAACGGCGCTCATCGCTCGGCCACCAGCGGGAACAGCAGCGCCCCGCCGAGCGTCGCCCATGCCGTGAAGACCGCGAGCAGCAACAGCCAGGGCGCCGTGCCGGAGGGCTCGCCCAGCGCCCCGCCCGTGGCCCGCGTCGCCGCGATCAGCAGCGGCACCAGCAGTGGCAGCGCCAGCACCGGCAGCAACACCGCCCGCCCCGGCACGCGCGCCCCCAGCGTCGAGAGCAGCGTCGAGACAGAGACGTAGCCGAGTGTGCCGGTGAGCACGATCAACGCAAGCTCGAGGGTCAACAGCGTCGTGTCGAAGAGCACCGTGCCGGCCACCAGCACCCCCAGCTCGATCGCCAGCAGCGCCGTCATGTTGCTCACCACCTTCGCGACGTAGAGCGAGGTGCAGGAGACCGGCGCCAGCAGCATCGCGTCGAAGGTCCCTTGCTCGGCTTCCTGCGCGAAACTCTGGCCGGTGGCGATGATGCCGGCGAACAGGAACGTCGCCCACAGCACCCCCGGCAGCAACGGCCGCACATCGGCGACCGCGAGGTCGAGCGCGAACGAGTAGACCAGCACGCTGATCAGCGCGAAGGCGGCCGCCGAGAGCCATCCCGCCCGTTGCCGCCAGAGCAGCCGTAGGTCCTTGCCCACGACCACCCACGGCAGGTTCATTGCACGACCCGCAGCGACGCGGCGCGAGCGTCGCCCGTCGACGGCTCGTCTGCCGGCTCGGCGGAGGTGGTGCCGGGTGCCGTCGTGTCTTCCACCACCCGGCCGCGCTCCAGCACGATCGTGCCGTCCGCCCACGAGCCGACCCGATCGCGGCGGTGCGTCGCCGCCAGCACCGTCAGCTCGGCGTCCGCACCGCCCAGCGTCAGCTCATCGAGCATCACCAGCCCCTGTTCATCGAGCCCCGTCTCCGGCTCGTCGAACAGCAGCACGTCGGGGCGGTGGATCAGGGCGCGGGCGATCGCCAGCCGCTGGTGCGCGCCGCGCGAGAGCACCGCGGCGGGCTCGTCCCGTCGCAGCCAGAGTCCGACGGTGCGCAGCAGCTCCTCGATGCGCGAGGCAGCGTCCCGCACCTCGTAGAGGCGCGCGAACAGCGAGAGGTTCTCCTCCGCGCTCAGCTCCTCGTACACCATCGGCAGGTGCGTCATCACCCCCAGTCGCCTGCGCAGCGCCGGCGGCGCGGCGGCGACGTCGAAACCGTCGATGCGCGCCTCGCCGCTCGTGGGCGTCGCCAGCGTTGAGAGCAGCGAGAGCAGCGTCGACTTGCCGGCCGCGTTCGCGCCAAGCAGCGCCGTGCGAGAGCCACGCGCCAGGCGGAAGCTCACGCCGTCCAGCGCGATCACGCCGCCGAAGCGCTTCGTCAGGGCGCGCGCCTCGATCATCGTTCGGCAACTTCGACGCGACGCCCGAGCAACTGGTGCACCGCGGCGAAGCCTGCCACCAGCACGATCAGCGCGATGCCGGCGCCGGCGAGGGCGCCCGATCGCTCCGTCAGCGGGTTCGGCTCGTTGCGACCGGAGAGCCCGCGCAGCTCCATCACCGCGCTCTCCCCGGGCCGCAGACCGCCGCTGCGTTCCGCCACCAGCACTCGCTCCCCTTCGATCTCGATGTCCGCGACGCGACGGGTCTCGCCCAGCAGTTCAAACTTGCCCGCGAACGCCGCCGGCACGCGCAACGCAATCGCGCCCGTCTCCAGCGGCGCGGTCGCCCGTAGACGGTAGCGGTCTTCGACCGGATCGTATCCGACGAGGTAGTGCGTGACGACCGTCGTCCGCCCCGGCCGCAGCGGCATTGACGTCGCCAGCCTGCCGCCCTCCAGCGTGAATGCGCCATCCACCCCCACCCCGCTCGTCTCGATCACTCCCTCCGGCGCGGGCAGCCGTAGCGTGATCCCGCCCCCGTTGCCGGTGTACGTGCGATCCGACAGGTTCACGACCACGTCCTGCCGCTCGAGCGTGAGCTGGCGGCGCGCGCGGTCCAGCACGATCACGGTCAGCGTCGTCGACTCCACCAGCAGTTGTGGTTGCTCGCCCGTCGCCGCGTACACGACGATCGACAGCTCGGCGCTCGGTAGCTCTGCCGATACCAGCGCGGGCTGTTCCGCGAAGTAGCGCACCCCGTCGAGGTCGACACGCACGAGGTAGGTGACCGCGGCGTCAGCGACCACGCGGAATTCGAAGCGCCCGCCGCTCGTCACAGTCTCCTGCGTGGTAAGCCCGCCGTCGGCGTCGAGCGCGATCAGCTCCACTGCCACCGCATCGGACAGCGACGCCCCGGCCGTACCCATCCGCACCTCTCCAGAGATCGTGCCGTTCGGTTCCTGCGCCTTCGAGCCGGACGCGAGCTCGCCCGCGAACGGAAGTGCGAGCAGCACAGCGAGGGCCGCGAGGGTCGCGAGTGGCGGGACCGGCCGCCTCACTCCCGCTCGCCCTCACGATAGACTCCTGCCTCGCGCAGCCGTTCGGTCACCGCGCGCAGCCGCGGCGCCAGCGCCGCCCGACCCTCGCGCCGGTCCCGGTCGGAGATGCGGCCGGCCGCCACGTCGTCGTCGAACTCGCGTAGTTCCGCCAGCAGCAGGGTTCGCTCCTCGGACAACCCCTCGATGCCGAACCCCTCGCCGTCCTCGCCGCCCCCGTCCAGCGGGAACGCCACGAGCGACATCGCCGCGAGTGCGAGCACGAGTAACAGCACCCACTCCATCAGCGCGCCCCGCGGGACGGCCGATCGGGCGGCCGGTCCTCGGGCGCGTCGATCTGCTCGTCCAACCATTGATCGGCGCCCTCTTCGAAGCCGCTCGCGACGGGCTGGGCGGAGCGACGCATGCGCAGCAGCGAGAACACCCCCACCAGCGCAACCAGCGCGATCGAGCCGCCGACCCAGCCGAACAGCACGAGGTTGAAGCCGGACTTCGGCAGGTCCGCCAGCACCCGGTCGCCGTAGCGGTTCGAGAAGAAGAGGATGATGTCGCCTGGGGCGTCGCCCGCCGCCAGCCGCTCACGGATCAGTTTCCGCATGTCATCGCAGATCGCCAGCTCGCAGACATCGAGCCGCTTGTTCGTGCACTGCGGGCACAGCAATTGAGTCTCGATCTGCAGCGCCTGCGCCTCCAGGTCCTGCGCCCCGGCGTCGCGGGACTCGTCCGCGATCACGAGCGCCCCCGCCAGCACAAACGCCGGTACGAGTGCGATCGCGCCGACCAGACCGGCCGTGACGGCTCTGCCGATGGCGAAGACGGGGTGTCGCACGCTGTGCATCGCTCGCTCAGACCTGCCGCGCGGGCGCGGCGGGCAGCTCGCGAGGGGCCCGCGCCGGCGCGCGCACCGGCGCGAAGGCGATCAGGCCGCCGGCCGTGTAGACCACCGCCCCCACCCACAGCCAGAGCAGCAGCGGGTTGATGAAGGCCTGGAACTCGGCAACCCCCTGGTCGTCCCAGCCCTGCACGAAGATGTACACGTCCTCCCGCCAGCCCGTGTCGACGGCAACGATCGCCATCGGCTGCCCGGGGAAATTGAGGAAGTTGCGCCGCCCCGGCGTCAGGTCCGCCACCGTGGAGTCACCCTGTCGCACCTGGAGACGGGCGACCGTCTCGTCCGCGATCCCGTTCGAGGTGCCGGCCCGGCGCTCGAGGCCCTCGTAGTCGACGCGGTAGCGCCCCAGCTCGAACGACCCGCCCGGCGGCACCGTCACGCGCACATGCGTCTGGTAGATGTTCGAGCCGGCCACTGCGACCGCCATCACGACGAGACCGAGGTGTACGAGGTAGCCGCCATAGCGCCGCCGGTCACG
Source organism: Dehalococcoidia bacterium (assembly GCA_030745285.1). Taxonomy (GTDB): domain Bacteria; phylum Chloroflexota; class Dehalococcoidia; order UBA2979; family UBA2979; genus SHYR01. The sequence continues at coordinate 4,245 of JASLOV010000095.1, forward strand.
GTCAAACAGGCCGCCGAACGCCGCCAGCCAGGCGAACGAACCTCCGATCGCACCCTCCCTCGCCTGCGCCGCCCGTGCCCTGCGTGCCCCTCGCGCTCCCAGGGCGAATTCGCGCAGGGTGACGTAGGCCGTGAACAGCGAGGCAGCGACCGCGGCCACGGCGAAGCCATCACGCACTCCTGCCAGCCAGAGCGCGAGCGTCGCCGCCGCGGTCACCAGCAGCGGCATGCGCGCCCGCCGCACGACGGTCTCGGTCGCGGCCTGCCGCCACGGCAGCGACGTGCCAACGCCGACCAGCGCGACGAGCACGATCAGCAGCGGGCCGACGATGTCGTTGTAGAAGGGGGGGCCCACGGTGATGCGAGCGTCCCGCAACAGCTCGGAGAAGACCGGGAACAACGTGCCGCCCAGCACGATCAACGCGATCGCCGTCAGCACGTAGTTATTGAGGAAGAGCACGGTCTCCCGTGAGACGAGCGAGTCAAAGTCGTGCTCGGCCTTCATCCTCGGCGATCGCCACGCCAGCAGCGCAACCGACCCCGCCAGCGTCGCCGCCAGCACCACCAGGAAGTACGGCCCCACCATCGACTGCGCGAACGAGTGCACCGAGGCTACTAGCCCGCTGCGCACGTTGAAGGTGCCGAACACCGCCAGCGCAAACGTCGCGAAGATCAGCGCGAAGTTCCAGGACTTCAGCATCCCCCGTCGCTCCTGCACCATCGAGGAGTGCAGGAAGGCGGTGAGCGGCAGCAACGGCAGCAGCGCGGAGTTCTCCACCGGGTCCCAGCCCCAGTAGCCGCCCCAGCCCAGCACCGTGTACGCCCACCACCCACCGAGGATGTTGCCGGCGCTCAGGACCAGCCACGAGAGCAGCGCCCAGTGCCGCACCGCCCGCAACCACGCGCCATCGATGCGCCCGGAAAGCAGCGCCGCCGCGCTCAGCACGAAGGGCACGGCCGTGCTCGTCAGCCCCGTCAGCAGCGCCGGCGGGTGCACCAGCATGCCCTTGTCCACCAGCAGCGGGTTCAGCCCCACCCCGTCCGGCCGCGCGAACTCGCTCGCTTCGAACGGCGATGAGATGAAGACGAGGGCGACGAGGAAGACCGTCAGCACGACGCCGCTCGCCGCCGTCGCATGAGCCGCGCCCCACGGCATGCGCGGCAGCGTCAGCACCGTGAACGCCGCCAGGAAGAGTGACATCGTCCAGGTCCAGAACAGCATCGACCCGGTCTGGCTGCTGTACAGCGCCGCCCATTTCATGTGCGGCAGCATGTCCGTCGACGAGACGGAGGCGACGTAGGCGAGCGAGAAGTCATCGCGCAGCAGCGCGGTCGCCAGCACCACCGTCGCCAGCGTCGTGAACAGCGCGACCACGACGACGGCGCGCCGCCCGGCCCGCAGCAGCCCGACGTTGCCAGCGCGCAGCCCGTAGACGGATGCGCCGGCGGCGAAGACGGCCGTCGCCAGCGCTGTCAGCAGTGACGCCGCGCCGAGCGTTGCAAGCACGTTCATCGCTGCCCAGTCACCTGCCCCTCACCGGGACGGCTGCGATGCCGGAGCGTAGGCCGGGGTATCGCCCGGGTCGGTCACGAATTCGTTTTCATGCTTGATGATCACGGAACGGGCCTCGATCATCCCGCCGGCGCCCGCGAAGCCCTCGACGATCACCAGCGTGTTCGGCCCGAAGAGGTTCGGGTAGCCGCCGCGATAGGCGACGTTGACGACCGCGCCCTCGTAACCGCGGATCGCGAACGCAACCGGGCTTCCGTTCTCCTCGACGATCGACTCGCCGACGACGCGCCCGGCAACCCGCCACCTCGTGCCGTCGCCACTGGCCTTCTGCTGATACTCCTCCGGGGTGACGTAGTACGAGAGCGATGAGCCCGCGGCCGCCACCACCAGCACGGAGACGGCGGCCGTCGCCACCACCAGGATCGCGGCCAGCCGTGCACGGCGGCTGGCGAACAGTCCTCGCACGCCACCGCCTCCGACCGTCGGTTCGATCATGCTATGACCCCTCGGTCAGCTCATCGAGCATGCGCCTGAATTCGGCTTCCGTCAGTTCGCCGATGAACTTCCGGTTCACGATCAGCCCCGGGCGCAAAAAGAATGCCTCGGGCAGCCCCACGACGCCGTAGTCCAGGTACGTCCCGCCCCCATCGAGCACCATCGGGAAGGTCAGCTCGAACCGCTCGATGAATGCCCGGGCGTCGTCTTCGCTGTCTAGGATGTTGACTCCGACGAACTGGTGGCCGGCCGCCTCGAACTCTGGCCAGAGCCGCTCGATCAGCGGCGCCTCGCGGAAACATGGCCCGCACCACGACGCCCAGAAGTAGACGAACACCGGCCCGCTCGAATAGTCGGAGAGCGTGAACGGGTCGCCGTCGAACGAGGGCAGCGTGAAGTCGGCGGCCTCCGTGAATCCGGCCTCGACCTCGCCCAGCGGCGAATCGCCGACGCCGCGGAACATCGCAACCGCCAGCACGACGGAGAGGGCGAGCGCCGAAACACCCACCGTCACCACCAGCAGGCGCCCCCGCGACCATCGCTCGATCCACAGCATCACCATCGAGGCTACGGGTGCCGTTGGGTGGCGATCAACAGTCGTCTGTAGCGTCCCGCGGCGACGGATTACGCGACGGACGGCTGTTTTTCTCTCAGAGTGACCCTGCTTGACCCTGACCACCTTCGATGGTCGAATGGCACCGCGTTTCGACCCGCCATGTCTGCCACCGCGGCGTGGCGAGTTGTACCGAGGGGATCCCGGGTGCTGATTGTTCGCCGCCCCGTGCGGCGCCTACTCGTTGCGCTGCTTCCGCTGCTGGCACTGGCCGCCGCGGCCTGTTCCGATCCGATGACAACCACGGACCCCCAGTCCGACTTCGCGGACACGGTCCACGGCGTCTACCAGATCGTCACCATCCTCGCGGCCATCGTCTTCGTCGCCGTGCTCGCGCTCACGCTGATCCTCGCGATCGTCTTCCACGAGCGGCCGGGCCGGCGGGCGCAGCAGTTCCATGGCAACTCCAAGCTCGAGGTCGTCTGGACGATCATCCCGGTCGCCATCGTCACGGTGATTGCCATCCCCACCTTCCGTGCAATCGCCGACACGACCGACCCCGCCCCGGACGACGCCATCACCATTGCCGTCACCGGCCACCAGTGGTGGTTCGAGTTCGAGTACGAGGGCACTGGCCTCGTCACGGCCAACGAGATCCACATCCCCGCCGGCCGGGCCACCTCCTTCCTGCTCCGTTCGGACGACGTTATCCACTCCTTCTGGGTCCCACAGCTCGCCGGCAAGGTGGACCTGATCCCGGGCCACGAGAACGAGCTCTGGTTCACGCCCCACGAAAACGCCGCCAGGCCCGAGCCGTACCTCGGCCAGTGCGCCGAGTTCTGCGGACTCTCACACGCCAACATGCGCTTCCGCGTCTACGTCGACACACCACAGAACTTCAGCGCATGGATTGAGGCCCAGCAAGCCAGCCGCATCGCACCCGCCAACGAGGCAACGGCGGCCGGGGAGACGCTCTTCCTTTCCAGCTCCTGCGTCGGCTGCCACACCGTGAAGGGCACTGCGGCAGCCGGCTCCATCGGCCCGGATCTCTCGCACATTGGCAGTCGCAGCACGATCGCCTCGGGCATCATGGACAACGACCGCGAGAGCCTGATCCGCTGGATCTCTAACCCCGACCGCGAAAAGCCCGGCGTCGTGCTCATGCCGGCGTTCGAATCCCAGATGACGCAAGAGCAGATCGCGTCCATCGCGGACTATCTGCTGAGCCTGCAGTAGCGACGGCGGCGGAGGCACCGGCATGGCCACAGCAGTAGAGACCCTGGCGCCTCCGGCGACGCAGTCCGGAATCTGGTCGTGGATCACCACCATCGACCACAAGCGCATCGGCGCGCTCTACGCCATCACCGGCTTCATCTTCTTCCTCGTCGGCGGTGTCGAGGCGCTGCTGATCCGCGCACAGCTCGCCGTGCCGAACGGTGACGTGATCGATCCGGAGCTGTTCAACCAGCTCTTCGGCGTCCACGCCCTCACCATGATCTTCCTTGCCGTCATGCCGATGGGCGCGGGCTTCTTCAACTACATGATCCCGCTCATGATCGGCGCGCGCGACGTCGCCTTCCCCCGGCTGAACGCCCTCTCCTACTGGATCTTCCTCGGCGGTGCCCTGCTGCTCACCAGCAGCTTCATCTTCGGCGGCGCCCCCGACGCCGGCTGGTTCGCCTACGCACCGCTCACCAGCGAGCAGTTCTCGCCGGGCCGCAACATGGACTTCTACGTCCTCGGCATCCTCATGCTCGGGGTTTCATCGATGGCCGCGGCGCTCAACTTCGCGGTCACCATCATCAACATGCGCGCCCCCGGCATGTCGCTGCTGCGCATGCCCGTCTTCGTCTGGATGACGCTGATCATCTCCGCCCTGCTGATCCTAGCGCTGCCGCCGCTGACGGTGGCCCTGCTCCAGTTGCTGTTCGACCGGCACTACGAGACGAGCTTCCTCAGCCCCGGCGGCGGCGGCGACCCGCTGCTCTGGCAGCACCTCTTCTGGGTCTTCGGACACCCGGAGGTCTACATCCTGATCCTGCCGGCCATGGGCATCGTCTCCGAGACGCTGCCCGTCTTCTCGCGCAAGCCGCTCTTCGGCTACAGCGCCATCGTCTTCAGCGGCATGGCCATCGCCTTCCTGGGCTGGGCGGTCTGGAGCCACCACATGTACACGACCGGGCTGGGCCCGGTGCAGAAATCGATCTTCGCCGGCACCACGATGACGATCGGCGTGCCCACCGGCATCAAGATCTTCAACTGGCTGGCGACGATGTACGGCGGCAGCATTCGCTTCACCACCTCGATGTACTTCGCCGTCGCCTTCATCGCGCTCTTCACCATCGGCGGCATCTCCGGCGTCATGCACGCCTCGCCCCCGATCGACACGCAGCAGCAGGACACCTACTGGATCGTCGCCCACATCCACTACGTACTGGTGGGCGGGGCGCTGATGGGCATCTTCTCCGGCATCTACTACTGGTTCCCGAAGATGACCGGCCGCTTCCTCGGCGAGGGCCTGGGACAGGTGCACTTCTGGCTGATGTTCATCGGCATCAACCTCACCTTCTTCCCCATGCACTTCCTGGGCACCGCGGGCATGCCGCGGCGCATCTACACCTACGACTCCGGCATGGGCTGGGACTTCTGGAACATGGTCGCGACGATCGGCGCATTGGTCATCGGTGTCTCGCTGCTGGTCTTCATCGCCAACTTCTTCCGCGCCATGGGGCAGAAGCCGACCGCTCCGAACAACCCCTGGGACGCCGCAACGCTGGAGTGGGCTACCACCTCGCCCCCGCCTGAGCATGACTTCGACCTCATCCCGATCGTCCGCGGTCGCGACCCGCTGTGGTTCGACCGCGACCACGGCCACGCCCCGGCCGCGGCCCCGGATTCGGCGGTGCACATCCACCTGCCGCCGCCGTCCTACTACCCGATGATGATGGCCGTCGGTGTGCTGCTCCTCGCCGTCGGACCGATGACCCACCTGGTGCTCACCGCGTTCGGCGCGGTCGTCATCGCCTACTCCGTCTGGGGCTGGGCGCTCGAGCCCACGGATTAGGGGGGAGGGAACGATGGCACAGGCTTCAGCGGTCGAGCACCACCCCACATCGACCGGCACGGACAACCGCAAGCTGCTGTGGTGGATCTTCCTGGGGTCGGAGTGCCTCTTTTTCGGCTCGCTGCTGGCGACCTACCTGATCTTCAAGGGCAGCCTGGCCATTCCGCCCTTCCCGACCGACCGCATCGTCGACGCGGCCGCGCTCGTCGGCGTCTCAGACGCCGCGCGCGAGGCCTGCCACTCGATCGGCAACAACCTCTTCGAGTGCGAAGGCATCCTCGACGTCCCGGTCACCTCGCAGAGCACCTTCGTGCTGCTGATGAGCTCCGTGACGATGGTGCTGGCGGTCTACGGCGCGCAGAACAACCGCCTGAAGATGATGAAGCTCTGGCTGCTCGCCACGATGCTGCTCGGGCTCGCCTTCCTCGGCTACCAGGTCTTCGAGTTCACGACCTTCGGCAACGAGGGCCTCAACCTCAGCTCCAACCAGTTCGGCGCATCGTTCTTCATGCTCACCGGCTTCCACGGCACCCACGTCGCCGTCGGCGTCCTCTACCTCGGCTCCCTGCTGTTCGCCTCCTTCAGGCGCAGCGGGCTGGGGCCGGAGGCCGGCTTCCACATTGAGAGCGCCGGGCTGTACTGGCACTTCGTCGACGTCGTCTGGATCGTGCTCTTCACGGTCCTCTACCTCATCCCCGCCTAGCGAGGTCCGGAGCGAACCATGGCGAGCGAAGCTGAACATCACGACGAGCAGCACGGCCTTCAGCCGATGCAGTACATCCAGATCGGTATCGTGCTCACGATCATCACGGTCGTCGAGCTGGCGGCGTCGCTCTGGGTCGACCTCGGCGACGCCCTCATCCCCGTGCTCTTCGTGCTCTCCGCCGTGAAGTTCGGCGCCGTGATCTCGCTGTTCATGCACCTGCGCTTCGACAACATCGTCTTCACCCACATCTTCCTCGTCTCGCTGGCGCTCGGCACCGCCGTGCTGATCGCGCTGATCTCGCTGTTCTGGAGTGACGTCACCGTGATCGAGCCCGTCACCGGCATCGTCGGCGGGTAGTCTCCGCCCGGCACGCACCGACGCTCAGTCGCCGCCCTCACCGGGGCCGGCGACCCGGCCGCCGTCGGAGACCTCGACCGCCTCGATAGCCACGCCGCCCGGCCGGTCCGCAGCTTCCCAGCCGGCATCGAGCGCCTGCTGCTCGGCCTCGGCCCGCCGCGCCCAGATGAAGAAGACGGCCGCGATCACGATCAGGTGCATCATCTGACTCCACGCCCACATGATCAGCCCGCCGATCACCTGATCGTCCGGCACCGATAGCGCGAACACCGGTTCCACTTCCTGGTAGACGTCGTACAGCGGGTCCGCGAACGTCACCAGCGCGCCCAGGAAGTGCTTCGGGGTGCCCCCGATCAGCAGGTATGCCATGCGCAGCGGGTAGGGCAGGCGCGCCTTCAGCGGCGCCGGGTCGATCACGTTCCACCAGAACAGCAGCCCGGCCACCACGTACGAGATGTGCTGCAGGTCGTGGACGAGCGCGTTCTCCAGCGCCGCGTCGTACCACCCCGGCGCCAGGTGCCACGCCCACAGCAGCGCCGTCAGCAGCGCTACCGCGATCAGCGGGCTCGTCACGAAGCGGTAGAGCCGCCGCACTGGCTCCGCCCCCGCCAGCCGCCGCACCACGCCCATGCGCAACCGCCGCGGCATGCCCAGCAGCGACGGCGTCGTCGGCGCGCCGAGCAGGATCATCGGCACCGCCAGCATCAGCAGCAGCTCGTGCTGCGCCATGTGGAAGGTGAAGTGGTGCTCGCCCAGGTAGTCGAGCGGCGACTCCACGGCCAGCAGCAGCAGCGCCAGTCCGCCGAAGTAGAGTGCGGTGCGCCACGGCGGATGCGAGCGGCTACGGTCGCGCCAGCGCCGCAGCCCATTGACGTAGAGTAGCCCCGCCAGCACGACGGGGACGATGACCTCCGGGTCGAAGTTCCACGCCTGCCACCACTCGCCGCCGTGCTCGGCGCCGTGTGCGGGCGGCACGCCCGGGAGCAGCCGCGAGACCGTGGTCGCCGCCATCGTCATGCGGCCCCCTCCGGGTTCGATGCCGCCATCGACATCACCATCGCAGCGGCAGGCGCCCGCCGCTCCGCGGTCAGTGTGCGACGCCGGCAAGCATGACGCACCCGTCCCCTCAGGCCGCCCGCCCACCGAATTGACGGCCCGCCGCCGCCGCTCGTACGATCCGCACCTGCCTTTGTGTACTCAGTACACAAAGCGAAGGAGGCGCACTCTGCGCATCGCGCTCGCACAGCTCAACACGACCGTCGGCGACCTCGAAGGCAACAGCGCCGCCATCCTTGACGCCGCCCGCGACGCCGCCGCCGCCGGCACAGACCTCGTCGCCTGCCCGGAGCTCGCCATCACCGGCTACCCGCCGGAGGACCTGCTGATCCGCGCCGCCTTCATCGACGACGCCCGCGACGCACTAGAGACGCTCGCCCGAGAGGCCGCGGGCCTGCCGCCGCTGGTCGTCGGCTGCATCGACTTCGACCGCCACCTCTACAACGCCGCCGCCGTGCTGCATGACGGCCGCATCGCCGGCTTTTACCACAAGCATGAGCTGCCGAACTACGGCGTCTTCGACGAGTTCCGCTACTTCCAGCCTGGCGCCGACGCCCCCACCTTCCGCGTCGCCGGCGTCGATGTCGGCGTCACGATCTGCGAGGACATCTGGTTCCCCGGCGGTCCAATGCGCGAGCAGGCGCTGGCCGGGGCACGCGTGATCGTCAACATCAACGCCTCGCCCTACCACGCCGGCAAGACCCGCCACCGCGAGCGGATGATTGCCACCCGGGCCACCGACAACGCCGTCGCCATCGCCTACGTGAACCAGGTCGGCGGCCAGGACGAGCTCGTCTTCGACGGCAACTCCTTCGTGCTCGACCCGGCCGGCGAGGAGATCGCGCGCGCCGCCTCGATGGCGGAGGACCTGCTGATCGTCGACATCCCCGTCGAGCGGGTCGTGCAGACCCAGCTCCACGACCCGCGCATCCGCCGCGACCGGCCGCTCGATCACCGCGTCGAGCCGATCGAGGTGAGTGCGGCGGCGACGGCGCCCCGTACCCCGCTGGATTCGCGACCTCCCGTCGAGCCGCCCGAGGAGCTGGCGGAGACGTACCAGGCGCTCGTGCTTGGCACCCGCGACTACATCCGCAAGACGGGCTTCGATCGCGTCTTCGTGGCCGTCTCCGGCGGCATCGACTCCGCCCTCGTGGCCACCATCGCCGTCGACGCGGTGGGGCCGGGGCAGGTCACGGCGATCTCGCTGCCGTCGCGCTACTCCTCGGAGGGTTCGGTCGCCGACGCGCAGGAGCTGGCGCGCCTGCTGCGGGTGCGCCTGGTCGGCTTCCCGCTCGAACCGTTGCACCAGGCCGCGCTCGACACCCTCGCCCGCGAGTTCGAGGGCTCAGAGCCCGGCACGGCGGAGGAGAACCTCCAGTCCCGCCTGCGCGGCCTGCTGACGATGGCGCTCTCCAACAAGGAGCCGCGCTCAATGGTGCTCACGACCGGCAACAAGTCGGAGTACGCCTGCGGCTACGCCACGCTCTACGGCGACATGTCCGGTGGCTTCGCCGTGATCAAGGACGTGCCCAAGACGCTCGTCTACGAGCTGGCGCGCTACCGCAACACCCTCGGCGACGCCATCCCGCACAACTCGATCGAGAAGCCGCCCTCCGCCGAGCTGCGGCCGGACCAGCTCGACAGCGACTCGCTGCCCTCCTACGACGTGCTCGACGCCATCCTCCAGGCCTACGTCGAGGACGACCTGCCGCTCGAATCGATCGTCGCCGCGGGATTCGACGAGGCGACCGTGCGCCACGTGATCGACCTGGTCAACCGCAACGAGTACAAGCGCCGCCAGTCGCCCCCCGGCGTGAAGATCACAACCCGCGCCTTCGGCCGCGACCGCCGTCTCCCCCTCGCCAGCCGCTACCGCGGCTACTAGCGGCGCGAGCGCAGGCTACTCGCCCTCTTCGCCGCCCTCGGCCTCGGCGCCCTCCTCGGCCTCGTCGAGCACTTCCCCGAGGCGCTGTCCGACGGCGACGCTGAAGGTGTCCGAGGCGGTCTGCTGAATCCAGGTCTTGAAGGCCTCGTGCATGGGCGCGTAGGCCGCCTCGATCTCCTGCTGCATCGCGTCGTCCGCACCGAGCCCCAGCTGGGCGCCCGAGATCCTCGCGACCAGCGCCTCCAGCCGCGGCTGCAACTCGTCGTACAGCTCGTGGAACTCTTCGTCGCCCTCGGCGTGGCCGCGGTCCTTCATGATCTGGAGCGCGCCGAGCACCCAGGCGATTGCGCCGAGCAGCGTCCCCGCCTGCTCCGCCTCGAGCTGAAGCGCGAGCCTGCGTTCGCGCGAGGTCACGACGTCACCCCGCCCTCGTGAGCAACCGTCTCCGCCATCAGCAGCGCGCCGATCAGCGCCGCCTGCTCGCCCAGCGCCGACGCCACCACCGCCGGCCCCGGCGCGACCTCGTCCACAACCCCCTGCACGAGCGGTACGAGCTGCTCCAGCGTCGGCTGCTCGGCGTCCAGCACCACCACCTCCGGGTCGAGCAGCGCGGTCGCATCGGCGAGCAGACCCGCCACCGCCTCCAGCGCCTGCTCGGCCGCACCACCGGACAGGTCGCCGCTCAGCTCGGGGACGGCCGGCAGCGCACCGGCCTGGCCGTGCCCGCCGCGCAGCGGACGGCCACCCGCCACCATCGCCGCCGACGGCTCGCCTCGCAGCGAGACGTAGAGCGCATCGCCGGAGCCACCGGCCGCGCCCTGCCAGCGTTCGCCCATCAGCGCCGCCACCGTGCGGCCCTCGGCCACGATCGGCGCATCGATGTGCCGCCGCAGAGACTCGACCACCGCCAGCCCGTCCCATGCCGCCTGGCCGCTGCTGTGTACCAGTCGCCCGCTCACCGGGTCGACCGTGCCCGGGGCCGCGACGGCGAGCGCGAGCGCCGAGCGCTGCTCCCCCTCGTGCACGAACATCGTGGCGATGCGGCCGCCCACCTCCCACGACCACGCCTCGTCGTCTGCCAGCTCCGGCAGCGGCCACTCTTCGCGCCGCAGCGGCCCGCCGCCGCGCTCGGCCATCAGCAACTGCAGCGTGTGCGCCGTGAAGTCGACGGCGACGAGCACCGGCTCCGACGTCATCGCGTCCCCGTCGACCCTACCCCGGCGTCCCGCGTGCTGGCGGCGGCCACCTTGCGCAGCGCCTGCGCCACCTCGTCGACCTCCGCGCTCGTCCGGAACGTCAGCTCGATGGCGATCAGCTCGCCCGGCAACCCAGCCGTGGAGGCGAAGTGCTCATCGGCCAGCCGTATGTCGGCCTCGCCCAGCAACGCGCACACCGGCCCATCGAGGTGCAGTGACGGCCCCAGCGCCAGGTCGCACGGCACGCCCTCGGCCCGCAGCGCGTCGACGGTCTCGGCGACTCCACGCTGCCACAGCATCGAGTGCAGCCGCACGACGTAGCGGTCGTAGCCGTGCATCACCCAGCGGCCGTGCGGCATCTTCGCCAGTCCGCGCACGCCGCGTAGCCGTTCGGTCAGCTGCCAGGCCGCTGCCCGGCGGGTCTGGAGCGACGCCTGCGCCCCACGCAACTCGGCCAGCGCGACGCGGACGGCGTCTTCGTCCGGCTCCCCGCCGTGCTGCGCCCGACCGGCTCTCACGTACTCCTCCTGCGACGCCTCAACGAGTACGGCCCCACCGGGCCGCCCACCGCCGGTCAGCAGGTGCCCGTCGCCGAAGGCCAGCGTCGCCGCTCCGAGGCCCCCCACCGGTTTGCCGCGATGGGCCCCGCCCAGCGCCTCGCTGATGTCCTCGACCAGCGCCCGGCCCTCGCTCTCCGCCAGTCGCAGCAACTCCTCCATCGACGCCGGATGGCCGAAGGCGTGGCTCACCACCATGCCGCGCGTCGCATCGCCCATCGCCCGCGCGAAGCCGCGTGCGGAGAGGTTCACCGTCTCCGGGTCCACCGCCCCGGGCACCGCCGCCAGGTTGGCCATGAGCACCGCCTGCGCCGCCGCTTCGCCGTGCAATGACGGCACCACGACCTCGCCCCGGTCGAGCCCGGCCGCCTCAAGCGCGAGCGCGAAGGCCGACTCCCCGTTCGCGCAGGCGACCGCAACTCGCTCGCCGCCGCAGAAGGCGGCCAGCTCGCGCTCGAACGCCTCGAGCGCGTCGCCGCCATCGGCGGGCGGCGGCGGCTCGTACGGCGGGAACGGTGCGGCCCGCACGGGCGAGCCACCCTCGATCGCCAGGGCATCGCTCATGTCAGCTTCCCGGGGTGTTTCAGCATGGGCCGGAGCGTACGAGAACCGCCCGCGCTCACGCAAAACCGCCCGCGTCACCGGCACGAACGTCGGCCGGCCCCGCGGCCGCTCGGCCGTCGCCCCGCAACGCCGCACGGCTATGGCAAGGTGGGCGCATGAGCGCAACGATCGAGTCCATCGCGATCGTCGGTGCGGGCCGCCTCGGCAGCTCGCTCGCCGTCGCGCTGGACGCGGCCAGCCACCCGGTACGCACCGTCTCCAGCCGCAACGCCGCCTCTGCCGAGGCGCTGGCCACGCGGATCGACGGCGCGCGGGTGGCGCAGCCCGAGGACGCCGTCGCGACCTGCGACCTCGTCTTCCTCACGGTGCCAGACGGCGAAATCGCCCCGCTGGCCGCCTCGCTGCCGTGGCGGGACGGCTGCTTCGCCGTGCACTGCAGCGGCGCGCTCACGCTCGATGTCCTCGCCCCCGCCGCGCAGGCGGGAACACTGACCGGCTGCCTCCACCCGCTACAGGCCTTCCCCGCACGTGAGGGCGATGCGAGCCGTTTCCACGACATCGCCTGCGGCGTCGAAGCCCCGCCACCGCTCGACGCCACCCTCGAACGCATCGTCGCGGACCTCGGCGCCTCCGTGGTGCGGCTGGAGGGCGTGGACCGCGCCCGCTACCACGCCGCCGCCGTCTTCGCGAGCAACTACGCCGTGGCGCTGGCGGCGGCGGCGCGCCGCGCCTGGGAGCTGGCCGGGCTGCCCGCCGACCGGGCTCGCGCCGCGCTCGCTCCGCTCATGCTCGGCGCCGCCCAGAACATCGCCGCCGTCACCAACGACGACCTCGCCACCGCCCTCACCGGCCCGATCGCCCGCGGCGATATCGCCACGGTCGAACGCCACCTCGCCGCCTTCGAGGGCAACGCGGACACCGCGCCCGACGGAGACCCGGAGCTCGCGGCGCTCTACCGCCGCCTCGGCGCCGAGCTGCTTGCGCTCGACCTTGACCACCCGCCCGCGGTCGCGGCACGTCTGCGGGAGCTGCTCGAAGCGGGCTGAGGGCGGCTGGCGCCGGCCCCGTACCGGCCACAAAGAGCACTCGCCACCCTCGCGATACACTCGTGTGATGAAGCTGGAACTGGGCGAGCACACGATCGACTGCACCAATCGCACGGTGCTGATGGGAATCCTCAACGTCTCCGACGACTCCCCGGTCGCCGGTTCGATCGCCGAAGTGAGCGGCACGGTGACCGCCGCCCGCGACCGCGGGCTGGAACTGCACGCCGCCGGCGCCCGCATCGTCGACATCGGCGCTCACTCCACAGGGGCGGGCAAGCGGGACCTCACGGCGCAGGAGGAGATCGAGCGTGTCTGCCCGGTGATCGAGGCGCTGCGTGCCGAGGGTGTGCCGGTCTCCGTCGACACCTGGAACGCCGACGTCGCCAGCGCCGCCGCCGGGGCCGGCGTCCACCTGCTCAACGACGTCACCGGCTTCACCGACCCCGCCATGGTCGCCGTCGCCGCCGACCATCACCTCCCGGTCTGCGTCATGCAGATGCGGGGCGACCCGAAGATGCACTACGAAGTCGACCAGACATACGAGGACGTGGCGGCGGAGGTGCGTGACTTCCTCTTCGAGCGCACCGCGACGCTGGAAGCCGCCGGCGCCGGGCAGGTCTGGATCGACCCGGGCTTCGGCTTCGGCAAGTCCGCCGACGACAACGTGCGCATGCTCGCGGACCTGCCCGGGCTCGTCGCCTCCGGCCGCCCGGTGCTCGTCTCCGCCTCGCGCAAGGGCTTCCTCGCCGAACTGCTGAAGCGAGGCAACGACCAGGACACCGAGGGCATCCTGGAGGCGACGCTCGCCTTCAATACCCTGGCCGCCTACCTCGGCGCCCACGTCGTGCGCGTGCACGATGTCGATGCCGTCGCCGACGCCATCCAGGTGGTGAACCGCGCCCGTGCGGCGATGGCGGAAGCCTCCGGCTGAGCCGAGCGGGCGGCAGGCGGCCGGAAGACTGCTTACTTGCCGCCGCCCGCAACCGCCGCCTGCGCCCGCAGCTCCGAGAGTTCGAGCGGGCGGAAGGCACGCCAGTAGATCAGCGTGGAGATGGCGAAGCAGACCCCCATGATCAGAAAGGGGGTCATGCAGTCGCCGGAGTCGAGCAGTCGCGAGCCGATGAAGACCGCCAGCGCCGAAAGCGCGCCGCCCACGGCGATCTCGAAGCCAGTGTTCGTCGCCCGCTCGCGCGCGTCCAGCACGTCCATGTTGAAGGCGTCGTCCAGCGGCGAACTCATGCGGAACATCGTCACTCGCCCGACGTATGACGCCCCCACCAGCAGCAGCAAGACCTGCCCCTCGCCCATCACCACCGGCAGCACGCCCATCGCGAACACGAACGGCAGCGCGAGCAGGCGGGTGAGGACGATCGCGTCGACCTTCAACATCCGCGCCGCCAGCAGCGGAACCAGCAGCGTCGCCGCCGCCAGACCGAGCTCGCCGACGGCGAACATCACCCCCAGCTCCGTCTCGCCGGCATGCACGTGGCCCTCGTGGAAGGCGACGTTGATCAGCGGCCCGATCGCCCCGAATCCGAACGAGAGGAACGCGCTGGTCAGCACGAAGAACGCGATCCGCCGGGGGTGGGTGATGCCGGCGGTCAGCCGGCGCAGACTGAGACGTCGCACGCCGCCGCTTCTGTCGAGCGAGCCGGGAGCGTCGAGAGCGTCGCCGCGCGCGAACTGCTCCTCCGGGCGCTCCTCCGCCTCCAGCGACCGCAGCATCACGGCCGGGATCAGCGAGAGGAACCACAGCGCCAGCCCCGCGTACGTGGCATAGCGGTAGGCGTCAACGAGCCCAACCGAATCGACGAACAGCGCCGGCACCAGCCCGGCGATCAGCGCGCCGGTCATCGCCGAGAACGTACGCAAGCTTCCGGCCACCGCGAAGAGGTGCACCCGCTCCGCCGACTTGCTGTTCTCCGCCATGAAGGCCGGTTCCGCCGTGTGATGGAGGTTTCCGAAGAACGCGCCGAGCGCCGGGATCGCCAGCAGCAGCGCCTCGTTGCGCGTGCTGATCATCACCAGCCCGAACAGCGCCCCGATGCCGTCGCCGAGGATGAATGACGCCTTGCGACCGACGCGGTCCGAGACCAGCCCGGCCGGTATCGCCGTGACCGCGCGCGCGATCCCCTCCACCACCAGCCGCAGGCCGATGAACTTGATGTCGAAGCCGATTGCCAGCAGGTAGAGGTTGAACAGCACGGTCCACGAGCCGTGGATCATGTCCATCCCGATCACGTGCAGGACGTAGAGCTTCGCGTTGCGGCTGAACTGCCGCGTCTTCACGACGTAGTCGCTGATGAAAGCCTGCAGCGGATTCATGCGCCGCACCCTAAAACCTGGAGCGTTGTTTAGGTAGCCCCGGGCGCCCCTCAGGAACCCACGACAGCGCCGCCGCCCGAAGCTATGCTCCGCCCATGCACGTCGTCGTCATTCCCAGCCCCCTCAACCTCCCCGTCGTCACCGACTCCGACCGTGACCGCATCGTCGCGGCCGCCGGCCCGGACACGCGTGTCAGCGTCGTCGATTCGCCCGACGACGCCGTGCCGGTCGCAGCGGAGATGGAAGTGCTGCTCGGGCTGATCACGCCGCCGCTGCTCGAAGCCGCGCCGAGGCTGCGCTGGGTCCACGCCATCGCCTCCGGCGTCGACCAGTACCTCTTCCCGGCCTTCAAGCAGGGCGACGTCATCCTCACCGGCGAGAAGGGGAACGTCGGCAGCCACCTCGCGGACCACGCCTTCGGCCTGCTGCTCTCGCTCACCCGCGGCCTGGCCAAGTCGACGCGGCTCCATTCCGCCTCGTGGGACCACCGCATGGAGTTCCGACGCGACAACTTCGAACTCGAAGGCCTGACGATGGGCATCGTCGGCCTCGGCGGCACCGGCCGCGCCATCGCCCGCCGCGCCGCCGCCTTCGGCATGCGCTGTCAGGCCGTCGACCGCGACGAGGTCACGACCACCCCCGAGGTGGCGGAAATCCGCCCGATGAGCGCCTTCCCGGAGCTGCTCGCGAGCTCGGACGTCGTCGCCGTCTGCTGCCCGCTGACGGACGAGACGCGCGACCTCTTCGACGATGCCGCGTTTGAGCGCATGAAGCCGGCAGCGATCATCGTCAACGTCACGCGCGGCGGCATCATCAACGGCGACGCCCTCGTACGGGCGCTCCAGTCGGGTCAGATCGCCGCCGCCGGCCTCGACGTCGCCCCGCGGGAGCCGCTGCCCCCGGACCATGCGCTGTGGGGGCTCGACAACGTCGTGATGACGCCCCACACCGCCGGCGCCAGTCAGCTCCGGCCCGCACGCAACTTCGACCGCTTCTGCCGCAACCTCGCACACCTCAGACGCGGCGAACCGCTCGAGGGAGTAGTCGACAAGCAACTCGGCTTCTAGCCAGCCGCCTCGATCACCCTGAGCCCGTTGAAGGGTGACCCCCGTCGCAGCAGCACCGTCGGGCCGCGACCGCTGGCGGTCCCGCCTAGAAGTACCGCCTAGAAGTACCGCCCGAGGAACTCCGCCTGCACCTCCAGCGCCTCGGGGGAGGAGTCCGCATGGGCGCCTGGGTAAGCGTGCAGACGCTTGTCGTCCGAACCGATGCGGTCGAAGAGGTCGAACTGGCCGGCCCGGTCGAACAGCTCGTCGTCCCACTGCATGGCGAAGAGCACCGGCGCCTCGACCGACGGCGCGTACTGCGTCAGGTACGGCTCGCTCGCGCACAGCTCAGCCCCGCGACCCGTCATCCCCGCCCGGCCCAGCACGGCGGCCACGATGCGATCGTCGCTCGCCACGTAGGGGATGCCGAAAAGCGCGCCCTGCGAGAGTCCCCAGTAGCCGATCAGCGCCGAGTCGACCTCGCCGAGCTGCCCGAGCATGTCGAGTGTCGCGCGCCAGTCCTCGACCGTCTCTTCCACGACCCCGTCCTGCCGCCAGAGCACCGCGTACGCGTCGTCGCCCGCGCTCACGCCGCCACGGTCGCCGTGCCCCGGGGCATCGATCGCGGCCGCGCACCAGCCATAGTCCCGCGCGAGCATCGTACGAGCGCGACCATGCGATCGTTGCGCTTGTGCTCGCCCCCACCATGCCCGATCAGGACCAGCGGCTGAGGGACGCCGCCGATGTCCGGGTGCCAGAACACACTCGGGATCGCGACGCCGTCGCGGTCGACCGTGAATGCGCGCTCGCGGGAGCCCTCGGAACTCGCGTCCTCACCGGTCCAGCGTATCGAAGCCATCAACGTCCCCTCCGGCCAGCCGGCCGTCAGACCACGCCCGCTTCGTGCAGTGCTGCGACGGCGGCCGCGTCGTACCCCAGCCCGGCGAGAATCTCATCCGTGTGCTCGCCCTGTTCCGGCGTCGGCCGCAGCGCGTGGTCCGGCGACGGCGTGCGCTCCAGGTTCACCGCCTGCCCAACGACGTGCGTCGAGCCGATCGACGGCGACTCCATCGGCATCGCGATCCCCAGGTGCTGCACCTGCGGGTCGGCAAAGGTCTCGTCGACGCTGTTGATTGGCCCGCAGGGCACGCCGGCGGCGTTCAGCTCGTCGATCCACTCCTGCGCCGGCCGCTTCGCGACGTGCTCGCCGATCACGTCGTTCAGCTCGTCGCGGTGTTGCGCCCGCGCCGCACCATCGCGGTAGTCCGGGTGCATCGCCAGCTCCGGCACGCCCATCACACCACACAGCCGCTCGAACATCACGCCGCCGGATGCGGCGATGTTGATGTGGCCGTCGGTGGTCGCGAACACCCCAGTCGGGATCGCCGTCGGGTGGTTGTTGCCCGCCTGCGGGGGCACCTCCCCGCCGATCAGCCAGCGCGCCGCCTGGAAGTCGAGCATCATGATCTGGGATTCCAGCAGCGAGGTGTGCACCCACTGCCCCTCGCCGGAGCGCTCCCGCTCGTGCAGCGCGATCAGGATGCCCTGCGCCAGCTGCAGCCCGGCCGTCACGTCCGCGATCGCGATGCCGACGCGCACCGGCCCCTGCCCCGGCAGCCCGGTGATCGACATCAGCCCGCCCATGCCCTGCGCAATCTGGTCGACGCCCGGACGTTCCCGGTACGGCCCGCTCTGCCCGAAGCCGGAGATGCTGCCGTAGATCACACGGGGATTGACCGCCCTCGCCGCCTCGTAATCGATGCCCAGCCGGTGCTTCACGCCCGGCCGGTAGTTCTCGATCACGATGTCGGCCGTCTCCACCAGCCGGAAGAAGATCTCGCGACCCTCGTCCGACTTGAGATTGAGATTGATCGCCCGCTTGTTGCGCTGCAGGTTCTGAAAGTCCGGCCCGTGGCGTGCGCCGCCCGGCCCCTCCGCCTGACCCGGCGACGGCGGTGTCTCGATCTTGATCACGTCCGCGCCCCAGTCGGCCAGCTGCCGCACCGCCGTCGGACCGGCACGCACCCGTGCCAGGTCCAGCACGACCAGGTCATCGAGCGGCAGGTAGCCATTCTCCGCCACGGTTCACTCCTCGCTGCGCCGAGCCGCCCGATGCGGCGACCGGTCGCGATGATAGCCCGTGTCGGTGCGCGGCGTCGGGCCGGCCCGCGCTCAAACTGGTGGCGCGCGGTAGCATGAGCCGCCTCACGTCAACGGGAGGGGTGACCGTGGTTCTGCTGCAGGCGACCGACGACTTCGACGTGGAGTGGAAGCGGCCCGAAGACGCCGGCTACCACTGGCGCTGGGACGAGATGCACAATCCGCGTCCGCTGGTGCCGATGTCGCAGGAGTTCTGGCCGATCGCCTTCAGCCGCGGGCTCGGCCCCATGCGCTTCCACATCGCGTATCGTACGGCGCGCTCACCGACCGACGAGTGAAGGAGACCGTGATGTTGAATGAGTTCAAGCAGTTCCTGCTGCGGGGGAACGTGGTGGAGCTGGGCGTCGGCGTGGTGATGGGGGTGGCGTTCAAGAGCGTCGTCGACGGCCTGGTCAAGGACATCATCACGCCCCTGATCGCCGCCATCGCCGGCGAAGCAGACTTCGCCGCGCTGTTCTTCACGCTTAACGGCAGCCAGTTCATGTACGGGCATCTGATCAACGTCACCATCTCGTTCGTGATCACGGCCGCCGTCGTCTTCTTCTTCATCGTCAAGCCGATGAACCACCTCATCCAACGCTACCGCGACCAGGAGGAGCCCGCCGAGGTAACCCAGCGCAAGTGCTCGTTCTGCCGCCAGGAAATCGCCGCCAAGGCGACGCGCTGCCCGTGGTGCACGTCAGAGCTTGCTGCGACGGCGTGACAGCCCCCGTGTAGCATGCCTCAACCCGCTGAAGAAGAGCGACCTGATGCCCAAGTTCATGCTGCGAGGCCAATACACGATCGGCGGCCTGGAGGGCGCGGTCCGCGAGGGCTTCGAGTCCCGCGAGGAGTACATCCGCGAGCTCGCGGAGTCGCTCGGCGTGCAGGTCGAGACGATGTACTGGGCCTACGGCGACGACGATGTCGTCTTGATCCTCAGCAGCACCGACGAGGCCGCCGTCGTCGCGCTCTCGCTCGCCGTCAACATGAGCGGCGCGGTCCGTCTCACCACCACGCCGCTGCTCACGGCCGCGGAGATGGACGAGGCCGTGGACAAGCTGCCCGAGTACCGTCCCCCCGGCCTCGTGCTGAGGGACGACGACTAGCGCCGCCGCTGCGCCAGCCCTGGCTCAGACCCCGACGCGGTCCGCGAAGTACGGCATCACCAGCCGCCCGAAGTCCAGCGCGGCCTGGTCGTGCGGGTAACCGGAGAGACAGAACTCCGTGCACCCGGCGTCGATGAACTCCTGCAGCGTCGCTGCCACCTGCTCCGGGTTGCCGACGATCGAGGTGCCGGCCCCGGCCCGCACCGTACTGATTCCCGTCCAGAGGTGCGGACCGATGCGGTAATCGTCCGCCGCGGCGGCGGAAACCTGCGCCTGCTGACGCTGGTTCGCGTGGGAATCGCCTCCGGCCACCGCGGCGATGCGCTGCTTGAATTCGTCGGGAGCGCCGCTGATCAGGTCCCAGGCGGAGTCCCAGGCCTCCTCCTCGGTCTCCCGCAGGATGATCTGCAGTCGCATGCCGAAGTCCATCTCCGCCGGGTCGCGGCCCTGCGCCTCGGCGGTCGAGCGGATGTCGGCGATGATCTCGGCGATCTCCTCGGGACGCTCGCCCCAGAACAGATGGCAGTCGGCGTGCTTCGCGCTGACCTCACGCGCCTTCGGCGAGACGCCGCCGATGTAAGAACGAGGCCGCGGCTGCTGGTAGGGCTTCGGCTGCACGAACGCCCCGCGCAGTTTGAAGTGCTTGCCGTCGTAGTCGACCGGGTGGTCGTTCGACCACACCAGCTTCATGATCTCGCAGGTCTCGTCCATCACCTCGTAGCGCTCGTCGTGCTCGTAGAAGAGCCCGTCGGCGGGCGAGGTGGTGCTGATCAGGTTGACCGCGATGCGCCCCTCCGACATCTGGTCGAAGGTCGCGATCATCTTCGCCATCAGCGTCGGCACGATGTAGCCGGGCCGCGCCGCCACGAGCTGCTTCAGCTTCGTCGTGCGCGCCGCCACCATCGAGCAGGTCACCCAGGCCTCGTAGCAGGTCGGGTTGACCGGCACGAGCGTGTACTCCAGGCCGGCCGTCTCGCAGGCGTCGGCCACCTCCATGAAGTGCTCGAAGCTCGGCTCCTGGTGGGCCGTCGGGTCGCCGATCCTCGTCTCGTCACCGCGGGTAGGGATGAACCACCCGAAGTGCAGTCGGTCATTGGCCATCACAGTCCCCTCACCACGCCGATCGAACGCGACGGCGCCGGATCATCCTAGCGGTTCGGCAATCGTGGCGTCTGGCCCCCTGCTCACCCTCCGCCGAGGCGCACTCCGCCCAGCGACTGTTCCTATCGGCCGAGCTGTCCGACAATCCCCCCATGCGAATCCCCTGCGAATCTCTGCGGAGGCCGCTCACGCGATGACGTCGCCATCCCCGTCTGAACAGCTGCACCGAAGTGCCCTCGTCGTCGACGGCACCTCATTCTTCTGCGAGGGCTGGAATGAGCGGCTGGAGATCGCCGGCGTGACCGCCTTGCAGATGACCGTGCCCTGGGTCGTCGAGGGTGCGCGCCCCGCCATCGCCCGCATCGAGGAATACTACGAGCTCGTCCGCAACGACCCCCGGCTCGGCTTCGTCACGCAGGTGGCCGACGTCCAGCGGATGAAGGACGACGGCGGTGTCGGCTTCATCATCGGCTGCCAGGACGGCTCCATCCTCGAGGCCGACACAGGGCTGGTGGAGGTGTTCTGGCGGCTGGGCATGCGGGCGATCCAGCTCACCTACAACGCGCGAAACCTGCTGGGCGACGGCTGCCTGGAGCCGGAGAACGCCGGGCTCTCCCAGCTCGGCCGCCGCATGATCGCCGAGTTCAACCGTGTCGGCATGCAGCTCGACCTCTCACACGTCGGCGAGCGAACGACGCTCGACGCCATCGATGTGTCGAGCCAGCCGGTCATCTTCTCGCACTCCAACCCGATCGTTCGCGCCGGCTCGCCCCGCAACATCACGGACGAACAGATCAAGAAGTGCGCCGCTCGTGGCGGCGTGATCGGCGCAACCCCGTTCGCGGCCTCGAACTGGACCGGGGGCGCCAAACCGCCCGACATCAACGACTTCGTCGGCCACGTCGAGTACATCGCCGATCTCGTCGGCATCGACCACGTCGCCTTCGGCACGGACTCCGAGGCGACGCCGGGCGCCTACCCCGTGGAGCTGCGGGCCTGGCTGCAGAAGACGTACCCGGAATCCTCCGACGCCCTCAAGGAGGCTCACCCCGGCGTCGCCACCAGCGAGGGTATCGAGAGCATGGAAGGCCTGCCCGCGGTCACCGCGAAGCTGCTCGAACGGGAGTGGTCGGACGAAGACATCCGCAAATTCCTGGGCGGCAACCTGCTGCGGGTCTAC
>JASLOV010000096.1 GCA_030745285.1 Dehalococcoidia bacterium
GAGAGCATGGCGGGGTGTGGCCAGTCCTCCCAGCGCGCGAAGACGTAGCGCTGTCCGTCCGGGCCATCGAGCCGGAGCGCGACCAGCAGTCGCTCGGGCCGTCGGTTGCCCGGCGTGGTGTCGCCCCGCGTCACCTCGTTCGGCGCCGCAGTGTCCTGTGCCACATCGCCCGCGGTCGGCTCGCTGACTCGGTCATCGGCGGTCATGCGGTCAGCCTACGCTCACGCCGGAGAGCAGCTCCGCGCCATCGACCGGGCCCACCAGCGCAACCTGCAGCGTCTCGTCGTCGATCACGCGTGCCGCCGCGCGTTCGACGTCGTCGACGGTGACGGCGTTCGTGCGCGCGATTGTCTCTTCCGGGGTGAGCCGTGGCAGGTCGAGGACCTCCTGCGAGCCGTGCCAGGCGGAGACGGCGCGGGTGTCTTCCATGCGCAACTGCAGCCGCGCGCGCAGCAGCAACTGGGCCCGCTCGAGTTCCTCCGCCGAGACGGGCTCACGGGCGCGCTTCAATTCGGCGGCGATCTCGCAGACCGCCTCGCGGGCCTTGCCCGGGTCGACCCCGGCGTAGAGCGCGAATAGCCCCGTGTCGCGGAGGTGTGAGACGAAGGTGTGGATGTCGTAGCAGAGCCCCAGCTCCTCGCGCAGCCGGGCGAAGAGGCGCGACGACATGCCCTCCCCGAGCAGCGTTGAGAGCACGTCCAGCGCGTAACGGTCGGCATCGTCGTAGCCGAAGCCGCGTGTACCGAACGAGATGTGGACCTGCTCCGTCTCCTTCTTGATGGTGCCGACGCGTTCGCCGCGGGGCTCGCGTGCGAACGGCAGCCAGTCGCCGGGCTCGCCGCGTGTCCAGTCGCCGAACGCCCGCTCCAGCAGGTCGACGGCCTGCCGTTCGTCGATCGCGCCGGCGACGGAGACGACGGCGGCGCTGGCGACGTACTGGCGTCGGTAGTAGTCGATCAAGCGCTGCGGCGTGACTGCCATGACCGTGACGGGGGTGCCGGCGATGTCGCGGCCCAGCGGCTGGCCCGGCCAGAGCAGCCGGTCGAGCAGCAACCCGACCTGTTCGGCTGGCGAGTCCTCGGTCGCCGCCAGCTCCTCCAGGATCACGCCGCGCTCGCGCTCGATCTCGGGTTCGCGGAAGAGCGAGTTGCGGATCATGTCGGCCAGCACGTCGACGGCATGCTCGGTGTGCTCCGGGGTCACCTTCGCGTAGTAGACCGTCAGCTCACGATCGGTGACGGCGTTGATCGCCCCACCCATCGCGTCAATCTCGACGGCGATCTGCTGCGGGTCGGGGCGGCGTTCCGTGCCCTTGAAGCAGAGATGCTCGACGAAGTGCGAGAGGCCGGCGTCCTCCTCCTGCTCGTACCGGGAGCCAGCCGCCATGTAGACGGAGATCGATACCGAACGGGCATGAGGGACGGGCGCGGCGACGATGCGCAGGCCATTATCGAGCGTCTGTACAGCAGTCACGAGCGCCGATCCTATGAGCGCCCGGGCGCACGGGCAAACAGCGTCAGGACTCCAGCCAGAGCACGTCGCCGTGCAGGTCCGGGTCGTGGTCCTTGCCCGCGAACACCTCGTACTCCGCCTTCGACTCGCCGACGGTCGTCGTGTCGCCGTGGCCGGGCAGCACAAGCGTGCCATCGGGCAGCGTGTGCAGCCACGTGGTGATCGATACGATCTCCTGTTGCAGCGCCTCGTTCGTGCGCGAGTGGCCGGGCCCCCCGGGGAAGAGCGTGTCGCCGGTGAGCACCGCGCCGCCGGTGACGAGCGAGACGGAGCCGGGCGTGTGCCCCGGGGTGTGCAGCACGCGCACGACGGCGCCGCCGACCGCGACTTCGTCACCGTCGGTGAGGGACTGAATGTCGCGCGACTCGTCGAGGTTGGTCTCCTCGGCGCCGGCGAAGACCGGCGCGGCAATCGTGCCGCGCATCACGTCGTAGCCGCCCCAGTGGTCGAAGTGCGAGTGCGTGACGAGTACGTGCGTCACGCGCGCGGCGTCGTCGCCCAGCGCCTCCAGCACCGCCTCGAAGCCCTCCGGCACGTCGACGACGGCGATGCCGCCGCCGTCGGCGGCGCGCAGGATGTAGCTGTTGTTCGCCATACGGCCCAGGGCAGGCAAGAGCTCGATGGTGACGTCGTCGTCGGAGTAGATCTGCGGCATTCGTGCTCCTTGTTTCGACCTGGCGATGGACCGTGGTACGCGGTGGACGCCCGCCGGGCGTCCACCGGGCATGTTAGCGCCTGTCGCGCTCGCCGAGGCCGCAGCGGCCGCCGTCCGACCAGGCGAGCCCGTCGTCGCAGAGCGCCGCCAGCAGCGCGCGGACCAGTTTCGCCTCGGCCGGCTCCGGCGCGAGCTCCGCCACGAGGGTCGCAATGGGCATGCCCCGGGCGTTCGCCGGGTCACGCAGTGTGTCGAGCAGGCGGCCCCGCCGCTGGCGGTCGGAGCCCTCGAACGCCGGCTGGGCGCGTACCGGCTCGGCGCGCTCGCCGGCCCGGAAGCGAGGGGCCGCGGCGCAGAGGCCGGCGACCACGCAGCCGACGCAGTGCGGGCGAGGCGTGCAGACGCGACCGCCGTATTCCATCAGCGCCGGGTTCCAGCGGGCAGCGGTGCCCGGGCGCAGCAGACGGTGCGCGGCCCGCTCGATCGCCCGCGGCGGCGTCTCGCGCGCCGGTTGCAGGTCGCCGAAGACGATCCGGCCGATCAGCCGCACGATGTTGGTGTCGATGGCGACCGCGTCGTCACCGAAGCCGTAGCAGCGCACGATCGCGGCGGTGAACGGCCCGACGCCGGGGAGCGCGAGCAGCGCCTGCTCGTCGCGCGGCACCGCCCCGTCGTGACGCTCGATGCAGATGCGGGCGCTCTCATGCAGCGCGACGGCGCGGCGCGGGTACCCTCCCCTCCCCCACACCCGCAGCACGCGGGCACGCGTTGCCGCCGCGGCGTCGGGAAGCGTCGGGAAGGCCGCTATCCAGCGCTCGTACAGCACCAGCACGCGCGAAATCTGCGTCTGCTGGGAGCAAACAGCGGCCACCAGCGCCGCATACGGGTCGCCGCCGCTGCGCCACGGGAAGTCATCGCCGAACTCGTCGTACCAGTCGAGCAGCAGCGAGCGGAGGCGGCCGAGGCGCTGGGGTGTGAGGTCGTCGATCGTCGCTGCCATGGGGACGCAGCCTAGCGCACCCTGCCGCGGCCGCCTTGACCGCGCGATCGGGGCGCTGCTAGCGTCCGCGCCGCGTACGAGGGCTTCGAACGGTACGAGGGAGACTTACGTGACGCCTGCCACGAAGATCAAGGTGACGAAGCGCGAGATCGCTGGCCACGGCTACCACGTCGTCGAGGGTGAGAAGGATGCGGACGTCGTGCGCGGGGTCGCCGGCACAGCGGCCCTCACGGACGAGCAGTTCGGCGCGCTGAAGAAGCTCGGGCTGAAGTTCGAGGTGAAGCGGGCGAAGCGGAGGGTCACCCGGAAGAAGGGTGCCGCGAAGAAGAAGCAGCAGGGTAAAGAGAAGATCGATACGCGCACGATCGAGATCGATGAGCACCTCACCCAGCACATCGTTGTCGTACGCCAGTTCACCCGCACCTTCCCGACATCGAACGTGTGGGTGCTGCGCGACGGCGACGAGGCGGCGCTGATCGACTCCGGGTTCGGCGACGACGGCTCCGTGAAGGCGCGAGTGCAGTTCCTGCAGAAGGAGCTCTCCGGGCTGAACTACAGCCACATCGCCATCACCCACCACCACTTCGACCACTCCTCGGGCGGACGCAAGCTGCGCGAGGCGCTGGGCGCGGAGGTCGCGATCAACCCGATAGACGCGGAACTGCTGCACACGCCAACACAGTCGAACGAGGACCTGCCGGACGAGGATGAGATCGCGGAGCGCGCGCGCATCTGGCACGAGGAAGCGCAGAACACGCCGGTCGACATCGGACTCTCGGACGGCGACGAGTTCAAGGTCGGTGGCCTGACGGTGCGGGCGGTGCATACGCCGGGGCACACGGCCGGCCACAACTGCTACTGGGTGCCGGAGACCGGAACGCTGTTCACCGGCGACAACGTGCTCGGCGTCGGCACCTCCGCGATCGGCCCGCCTCCGAGCGGCGACATGGAGCAGTACCTGCAGAGCCTGCTGCGCATGCGCGAGCTGGAGTCGACGCTGATGGCGCCGGGCCACGGCCTGGTGGTGCGGGCGACGGCAGCGAAGGTGCAGGAGCTGGTCGACCATCGCAAGGAGCGCGACCGCCAGATCATCGAGCTGATCGACCGGGGTTACGAGAGCGACCGCCAGATCCGCCGCGCGATCTACCCGGAGATTCAGAAGGGGCTGCTGCGCGTCGCCCGCGGCCAGGTTCGCTCGCACCTCGCGCGGCTCGTCGGACAGGGCGATGTCACCGTCGAGGAGAGCGAGCGCGAGTGGAAGGTGGCGCTCACTCGCTGATGCGCTAGCACCGCTGCCCAAGCAGCGTGTCGATGGGCGGCGTCGAACGACGGGCCGTGCGATACTCGTGCCACGGGTGCTGCGCTGCTGAGAGTGCGGGCGCGGCGCCGTGGATGAACTCGCACTCCCGCTCTGGGCGGGGTCTGACTCGTGACCAGCTCCGCGGCAGTAACGCTGCCGCTCTCACACCTGTTTCCACTGAGCGCGGGGCTCTCCTCGGAGGGCAGGCTGGCGTTCGACGGCATCGACGTGCTCGACCTCGCGCGCGAGTTCGGCACGCCGCTCTACATCTACGACGCACAGACCGTGCGGGCGCAGTGCGCGGCCTTCCGATCCGCGTTCGAAACAGCGTACGAGGACAGCTTCGTCGTCTACGGCGCGAAGGCGTTTGTCAACCGGCCGTTCGCGCGGTTGATTGCCGATCAGGGGCTGGGCTTCGACGCCGTCTCGGGCGGTGAGATCGCGGTACTGCGCGCCAGCGGCGTCGACATGAGCACGGTCTACTTCCATGGCAACAACAAGGGCGCGGACGAGCTGGAACTGGCGGTCGAAGCAGGCATCGGCCGCATCGTGATCGACAACATCGACGAGATCGCGAAGGCGGATGGCGCGGCCGCGGCTGCCGGGCGGGAGCAGCCGGTGCTGCTGCGCATCTCGCCGGGCATCGATGGCCACACGCACGAGAAGACGACGACGGGGATCATCGACACCAAGTTCGGCGTGCCGATCGCGACCGGCGCGGCGGAGGCCGCCGTGCGGGCGATTCTCGATGCGCCGCACCTGCGGTTCCGCGGCCTGCACATGCACCTCGGCAGCCCGATCTTCGAGCTCGGACCGTACGAGCTGGCGATCGAAGTGATCAGCGAGTTCATCGCCGGGGTGTGCCGGGACAGGCTCGGCGCGGAGGTGCAGGAACTCTCCCCCGGCGGCGGCTTCGCCATCGGACAGGGTGACGGCCGCGAGCCACCGGCGCCGGAGCAGTACGCGAAGGTGATCGCGGGAACGCTGGAGCGCGAGGCGGATCGTCGCGGCTTCCCCCTGCCCCGCCTCACGATCGAGCCCGGCCGCGCGATCGCGGCCCGCGCCGGTGTCGCGCTGTACACCGTGGGCGCGCGTAAGGACGTGCCCGGGGTGCGCACGTACGTTTCCGTGGATGGGGGCATGGCCGACAACATCCGGCCCGCGATGTACGAGGCGCGGTACGAGGCCCTGGCCGCCGAGCGCCCGCTGGCGGCGGTGGAGGAGACCGTGACGATCTCCGGAAAGTACTGCGAATCGGGCGACGTGCTCGTGCGGGACGCGGAGCTGCCGGTGCTGCGCGACGGCGAGCTGCTGGCGATCCCGGCCTCCGGCGCCTACCAGCTCTCGATGGCATCCAACTACAACTTCGCCTACCGGCCTGCGGTCGTGCTCGTCGATGGCGGTGAGGCGAGACTGATCCGCCGCCGCGAGACGGCCGAGGACCTGATGGCGTTGGACATCGATTGATGACTGAGACAGCGACCGGCGCGGTGCAGTACGCCGAGGACTGGGGTGTCGTCGGGCAGTCCGCGGCGGCGGCGGCGCTGCGACACGCCCTCATCTCCGGCCGGCTCACCCATGCCTACCTGCTGAGCGGGCCCGAGGGGGCCGGCAAGGCGACGCTGGCGCGGCGACTGGCGCAGGCGCTGATCTGTAAAGCCGGCGTGCGCCCCTGCCTCGAGTGCCGCACCTGCCGCCAGGTCGACTCCGGCGACGCGCCCGACATCGAGGGCATCACCATCGGCGGCGTCTGCGACGAAGGCAATCACGACCACGCCAGCGACAATTCGACGCGCATCCGCATCTGCCAGGTGCGGCGGCTCGAGCGGGTCGCCAACCTCTCGCCGTTCGCGGCCGCGCGCCGCATCTTCATCATCGACACCGCCGACGAGCTGCAGCCGGAGGGCGCGAACGCCCTGCTGAAGACGCTCGAGGAGCCGCCCGCGACGTCCCTGCTGATCCTGCTGGCGACCGACCCGGAGGCGCTGCTGCCGACCATCCGTTCGCGCTGCCAGCAGCTGACCCTGACGCCAGCGCCGGCGTCGGAGGTGGCCGCCGCGCTCGTGGAGCGAGCGGGCGTGCCCGAGGGCGAGGCACTGGACCTGGCGCGGCTCTCGCGCGGCCGCTACGGGCTGGCGCTGAGGATGCACGGCGATCCCTCGCTGGCCGTGCTGCGCGAGACCGCGACCGAGCAGGTGCGGAGCCTCAGCCGCGCCGGCCGCAACGAGCGTCTTGACTACGCGCAGCAACTCTCGCGGAGCTGGCAGCGCGAGCGCGAGAGCGTGCTCGCCACGCTCGATGTCTGGCGCTCGTGGTGGCGAGACGTGCTGCACGCCTCGGCGGAAGTCCCAGGCGGAACCCCGGCGGCGAGCGGGCCGCTGGAGCAGTGCTCCCCGGCGCAGGCGCTGGCGGCACTGAGCGCGACGCAACGAGCACGGGAGCACCTGATCACGAACACCAACCCGCAGCTGGCGCTGGAGGTCCTGATGCTGGACCTGCCGGTGCTGCCGGCGCAGGGGATGCGCGATGGAGAGGAGGCCCGCGAGCCCATCGCGGTCACGCCCGAGGCGGACTGAGGCGAGCTGAGATGCGGGACGGACGATGAGCAACGAAGCGAAGCAGGACATCGTCGGGGTGCGGTTCACGGAGGCCGGCGCGGTCTCCTACTACCGCCGCGGCGAGATCGGGCTCGGTATCGGCGACTATGTCGTCGTGCGCACCGACCGTGGTGAGCGGCTGGGCTGGGTGGTGATCGAACCGGACCAGGTGCTCGCCTCCGAGCACCTGGGGCCGATGCGGGTCGTCGACCGGCTGGCCACCGAGACGGACATCGCGGCCTGGCAACGGACCAGGCGGCGCGGGGACGAGGACATCTCCCGCGCGCAGGAGCTGGCGGCGCGGGCAGACCCCCGCATCCGCGTCGCCGCCATCGAGTACGACCTTGCGGGGGAACTGTGTGACCTCACCTTCGCGGCCAGCGAGCGCATCGGACACGACTGGCTGCGCCAGCAGATCTCGGAGCTGCTCGACGCCGACGTGCGGGTGGAGCAGGTCGGCGACCGCGACCGCGCGAAGGCGATCGGCGGGCTCGGAGTGTGCGGGCGCGCGCTCTGCTGCGCGACGTGGCAGACGGAGTTCCCGGCAATCTCCATTCGCATGGCGAAGGACCAGGACCTGTCCCCCAACCCGACGAAGATTTCCGGCGTCTGCGGGCGGCTGCTGTGCTGCCTCTCGTACGAGGTGGAGGCTTATCGCGAGCTACGGGGCGACCTGCCTCAGGTCGGCAAGTGCGTGACCACTCCCGTCGGTCGGGCGCGCGTGCTCAGCGTCAATGCTCTCAAGCAAGTCGTGCGTCTGCGCATCGAGGGAACAGGCGAGGTGGTGGAGATCCCTGCCGACGACCTGCGCGCGCAGTACGGGACAGCGGTACGCCCCGCCGACCTGGACCGCCCCGTGGAAGAGCCGGTACGACAGCAGGACCGTGAACGGCGCACATCGACGGTGGCTGTGCTGAAGCCGGTTACCGGGCGCTCAGGGCGTTTCAGGCGCTCAGGGCGTGCCAGCGAGCCGGCGGACGGCGTCGGCAGCGACGGCGACGGAGTCGCTGCCCGCCGCAGCGGTGACGCGAAGCCCCCCGGCGAGAGCGGCGCGAGCGATGAGCAGCCGCGGCGGCGGCGCAGGCGTGGACGCCGTGGCGGCCGTCGCCGTCGTCGAGGTGGCGATGGTGGCGGCGGCAGCAGCAGTGGCAGCAGCGGGTCCGGATCTGCGGACTCGTAGCGCCCCGCGCCTCAGCGCGGAGCACATCACCTCCTGCCACGGCTAGCTGGCCAGCGTCTCCGCGATCTGTTCGAGGTGGCGGTCAAGGTGACCGGTCTGGCGGCGCACGAACTGGCGGATGCAGAACATGCCGGCGCGGGGGTGTACGCCGGGGCGACCCCACCACGCATCGGGCAGGTCCTTCAGCACCTCGACGCCCTCCGCCAGCGCCTCGGTGAAGGCGTCCAGCAGCCGCGAGCCGTCCATGCCGTCCCAGCCGCGCTCTGCGGCGACCGCGTCCTCATCCCACATCGTGATCGTGGGCGACTCCTGCCAGGCCATGCGGCGCAGATTGTGGCTGGTCTCCAGGGCGTAGAACGTCATATGCCGCAGGATGCGAGCGGCCGACCACTCGCCGTCGGCCGGCTCGGCCCGCAGGTCGGCGCTGGCGTAGCCGCTGAGCCTGGCCTCGGTGCGGTCCGGGATGCCTGCCAGCGCCTCCACATCCGGGAGGTAGGCCTGCGCGTTGCCCGTGACGAAGTCGATGCGTGCCATCAGGCTCCCTCGCCCGCTCCCCCGGTGACTTCCAGTATCAGTTCGATCTCCACCGGCGAGCCAGCGGGCAGCGCGCTTACGCCGAGCGCCAGCCGCGTGCCGACGCCGGCTTCCTCGCCGAAGGCGTCGCGCAAGAACTCGCTGGCGCCATCGATCACGCCCGGCTGCTCCGTGAAGTCGGGCGTGCAGGCGACGTAGCCGACGAGGCGGATGATGCGGGCGCCGTCGAGGCCATCGGGACCGCCGAGCACCTGCTGCGCGGCGGCGAGCGCGCTGATCACGGCAACGCGGGACGCCTCGCGGCCCTGCTCGAGCGTGACGCCGTCGCCGAGCCGTCCCGGGTGCACGATGCGGCCGTCCTGCACAGCGACCTGGCCGGAGACGTAGACGAGGTTGCCGGTGCGGATGGCCGGGCGGTAGACGCCCGCCGGCCGCGAGGGCTCCGGCAGGGTGACGCCCAGTTCCGCCAGCCGCTCGGTCACGCTCACGTCTCAGTCCTCTCGTCTCGACTGCCTGAAGGATTGGGGCTCAGGACTGCTCCGGCGAAAGCCGGTCCAGCAGGCCGTCCAGTTCTTCGTCGCTGTAGAAGTGGATTGTCATGCTGCCGCTGCCGCGCTTCGTGCGGCGCAGCGTGACCTTGGTGCTCAGGCTGCGCCGCAGCGACTCCGCGATGGCATCGACCTGGGGGTCGACGCCGGTGGAGGGCTGGCTCGCGGCCGCCTCGGCGCTGCGCCACCGGCGTACCATGCGCTCGGTCTGACGCACGTTCAAGCCACTCTTGATGGCCTGCTGCCACGCCGTCCACCGCGCCGCCGCATTCGGGATGCCCAGCAAGGCGCGGGCGTGGCCCTCCGTCAGCTCGCCGGCGCCGAGCGAGCCGCGCTCGTCGGCGGTGAGGTCCAGCAGTCGCAGCGTGTTCGCGACCGCGGTGCGGGAGCGCCCGATGCGGTCGGCGACGCCCTGCTGGGTCAGCGCGAACTGATCGATCAGGCGGCGGTAGGCCAGCGCCTCCTCCAGCGGGCTGAGGTCCAGGCGCTGCACGTTCTCGATCAGCGCCAGCTCCAGCAGTTCCTGCGGCGTAGTCTGCCGGATGGTGACGGGGACGTGCGTGAGGCCCGCGGCGCGGGCTGCGCGCAGCCGTCGTTCGCCGGCGATCAGCAGGTAACCAGTCTCCCCGCCGTCGGTGCTCTGCTCGGAGACGAGCAAGGGCTGGATCACGCCGTGCTCCCGCACGGAAGCGGTGAGCGTCTCCATGTCAGCCTCCGCGATGGTGAGGCGCGGTTGCTCCGGGTTGGGAGCGACCTTCGAGATCGCCACCTCCGTCACCGGGATGCGTTCGTCCGGCGTGGGGCCTTCCGGGATCAGGGCCGACAGCCCCCGCCCGAGTCCGCTCCTACGTCCCATGGCTGCCTCCTGGAGTCGACGCCTGCAGTTGTTCGAGGAGCTCGTCGGCGAGCGCCTCGTAGGCGCGAGCGCCTGCGGAGAGCGGGTCATAGCTCTGGATCGGCTGTCCGTGGCTGGGAGCCTCGGAGAGCCGCACGGAGCGAGGGATGACGGCGTGGAAGGTGTTGGCGAAGTGCTCGCGCACCTCGGCCTCCACCTGCCGCGCCAGATTCGTGCGCGCGTCGAACATCGTGAGCACGATGCCGCGCACGCGCAGCGAGGGGTTGAGGCTGTTGCGCACGAGGTCGACGGTCTGAGAGAGGTGCCCCAGCCCTTCCAGCGCCAGGTACTCCGTCTGCACCGGGATGATCACCTCGTCGGCCGCGGCCAGGGCGTTGACGGTGAGCAGGCCGAGCGAGGGTGGGCAGTCGATTAGCACGAAGTCGTAGCGGTCGCGCACCGGCTCGAGCGCCTGCTTCAGCCGGTACTCCCGCGCGATCACCGCCGTCAGCTCCACCTCCGCGCCGGCGAGGTCGGGCGAGCTGGGAATCAGCGAGACACCCGGCGTGGCCGTGGCGACCGTCAGCTCCGCCACAGGCCGCCCGCCGGAGAGCGACTCGTAGAGTCCGCCGGAGCCGTCCGACGCGCTCGCGCCGTCAGCGCGGCCCGCCGGGGTCGCGATCGTGCCGCCGGGTGGTGTCGCGACTTCCGGGCTCCCGGCGGAGGAGGTGGCGTTGGCCTGCGGGTCGGCGTCGACGATCAGCACGCGGTGGCCGCGATGCGCGAGCGCGGTGGCAAGCGAGACGGTGGTGGTCGTCTTACCGACACCGCCCTTCTGGTTCGTGACCGCGAAGACGACGCTCATGAGCTGCTGCGCTGGCTGTGAGTGGGCTGGCTGTCGGGCATGGTGGCGGGCTCGCCGATACGCCGCGCCGGCAGAGCGGCCGGTCCGGTGCGCTCGACGGCGGCAGCGGCGAGTTCGCCGGCAAGGATGCCCGCCGCTGTGTCGTCCAGCCCCTCGGCGCCGGCGAGCATGAAGGAGGTGGCGAAGACGTCACCGGCGCCCGTGTTGTCGACGGCCTCGGTTGGGACGGCGTCCAGCTCGATCGCCCCGTGGCCGCCGCCGTAGATGCTGGCACCCGCCGCGCCGCGCGTGATGACGAAGCGCATGCCATGTCCGATCAGCAGCGTGACGTCCTCATACGTCCAGCTACTGGTCTCTTCTGAGGAGAGGAACAGTGTGGTGGTGACGGTCATGGCCTGTATGAGGTCCGAGGATGGACGAGAACGGGTGACGACCGTTGAGGATTGCGCAATAACGCGTTGAAGACCCTGCGCCAGCAGCGCGCGAGGGGCCTCCGGCGCGAAGCCGTCGAAGGATGGGAGGTCGATGTCGTCCGGCAGTAGTGGCGCGAGGATCACCAGCGATGGCTCGGCCCATCGCGCCGGCAGGTCGGAGGCGACCAGTGGTCGCGAGGGCCGGGCGCGCAATGTGAGCGAGCGTTCGCCATCGGCTGTCGCGTCGTGTGCGAAGGCGAGCGTGGTGTCGGGGACCAACTCGATGTCGTGGCCGTCGAACGCGCTCAGGTCAGCACCGGAATTGCCGATCGTGAGGATCGAGAGCTGCCGTCCCAGGGCGGTGGCGGCGCGGGCGGCATAGGAGACGGCGCCGCCGGGGCGCGTCTCGTCAGCGAACACGTCGGCCGTGAAGGCGCCGACGACCAGGACCTGTGGCGGCGTCGGAGCCATCGTCTCTCTCGATTGGCCGCGGGGAGTGGCTCGTTTCCTGTGCGTGCGTGCGGCGCCGGCTCCGCCCTGCCCCGATATTACCGTCCTGACCCTACTCCGGCAGGATCTCCACCTGGCGTTCGCTGCCCGACCCGACGCTCTCCGTCGTCACCCCGTCCATCTCCTCGAGCGCGAGGTGGATGATGCGGCGCTCCGCGGACGGCATCGGCTCGAGCGTGATCACGTCGCCGGTCTCGATCACCTCGTTGGCGACGCGGCTGGCGAGGTCATGCAGCGTGTCTTCGCGTCGCCGCCGGTAGCCCTCGATGTCGATCGAGAAGATCTGGTCATTGTCGTAGTGGCTGGAGACCATCACGTTCATCAGGTACTGCAGCGACGAGAGCGTCTCGCCGCGGCGGCCAATCAGCAGCCCGAGTTCGTCGGAGGTGTCCTCGTCGCTGCCGTAGAGGTCGAAGACCTGGGTGATCAGGCCGAGGCCGTCGCCGGGGGTCTCCGGGTCGCGTGCGGAGATCTCCGTCTCCGGCAGGCCGAAGAATGTCAGCAGGTCGCGGAGGGTACGGCCGACGAAGTCGACTTCATCCTCGGCGTCGACCGGGGGCGTCGTCGGCAGGTCATCGGGCGCGCCCGGCACGAGCATCGGATCCGTCGCGATCGTGTACTCGGACGGCTCGCGACGGCGGCGTTCCGGTCGGTCGCGGCGGCCTGAGCGCTCGGAGCGCCTGGAGCGGTCGGGAGCTCCCGTATCGTCGTCATCGGGCTCATTCTCCGACTGATCCGGCTGTGAGCCTGATTCGTCGCGTTGATCCCGCGACTGGCCGTTACCGCCGCGTCCACGCCCGCGTCCGCCGCGCCGTCCCCGACCGCCTCGACGGCCGCGGCTGCGGCCGGAGGAGGCGTCGCCGTCCTCTGTGCCTTCTTTGGCGGTGACTCGGACGACGGCGTCTTCCGCCCCCAGTCCGAGGAAGCCCTTCTTACCTTCGCTGACGACGTCGACGTCGACTTGATCGAGATTGAGACCCAGGCTGCTGAGCGCCTGTTCGACGGCTGCGTCGACGTCGACGCCGCTGGTCTCCACTGTTTGCGCCATCGCTGCTCTCCTGTTCGGTGGTGGCGTCCGCCCCGTCCAAGAGGGCGCCGGACTTGTTGGTGGATGCGCTTGCGGTCGCTGCGGCCGGGACGAGGCGAGCCCGCAGCTGTTGAGGAACGATTGAGCCCCAGGTGAAGTCGCCGGGGCCGAGGAATATCCAGTGCAATACGATGCCGATGATCGTCGTCGCCGTCCAGTAGAGACCGAGACCGGCCGGAACCACCACGACGAACCAGGCGAACATCACCGGCATCATCCACTGCATCATCTGATTCATCTGCTGCTGCTGGTCGCTCGCTGGCTTAGTGCGGGACGTCGAGATGCGTTGTTGCAGCCACATCGAGGCGAAGACAAGAAGCATGAACGTGATACTGGTCGGGCTGTAGCCGGTGGAGCTGAGGTCCAGGAAGAGGAAATTGGTGCTGAGCGGGACGGAATCGTGCAGGAACTGCGTGCCGCCCAGCATGTCGAAGTCGTAGATGCGGCTCTCCAGGTAGAGCACGCCCTCCGGCGTGCCGCCGAGCGTGGTGCGGATCACCTGGTACATGGCGATGAACAGCGGGAACTGCAATAGCTGTGAACCGAGGCAGCCGATCGGGTTTACGCCAGATTCGCGGTAGAGCTTCATCGTCTCCTCGGAGCGGCGGCGAGGGTCGGAGTACTTCTTCTGGATTTCCTGAAGCTGGGGCTGCAATTCGGACATGGCGCGAGTGGAGCGCATCGTCCGCATCGTGAGAGGGAAAGTAATCACGCGCGTGATGAACGTGAACAGCAGGATGGCGAGGCCGTAGGAGCCGAAGCTGACCACCGTCAGCAGCACCATGAAGTTGATCAGCGGCGTCTCGAGGAAGGTCTGCCAGAGAAAGCCGATCGGCATGAACGCTCCTGTCGGTCCCTAGCTGCTCTCGAGGAACGGCTGAGTGTTACCGCTCGAGGGGTCGACGCGCCAGAGGCCACCGTCTTCGTCGGTGAAGATGACGAGGCCCGATTCTAGCACCAGGGGATCTGCGTAGAATCGCTCGCCACTGACGTGTTCGACCCAGAGTAACGTGCCATTGGTGGGGTTGAAGCCGCGGATGTCGCCATCGCGGGTGGCGATCATCAGGACGTTACTCTGGAGGACCGGCGCGGCTCGTACCTCGTCGCTGGAGGCTGCGATGGTACGCCACCGCAGCGCGCCAGTGTCGCGATCGAAGGCGTAGACGGAGCCATCGACCGCGACGGCGTAGACGGTGTTGCCTTCGATCAGCGGGCTCGACCAGAACCAGGCGTCGCCGCGACCGCCATCGGGCCAGCGCTCTGCGCCATCGGCGGTGAGGTCGAGCACGTGCACCCGGCGGTCGAAGGCGGGGACATACAGCAGCCCGCCCACCGCGATCGGATCTCCGGCAACCGCGCCGATGTCCCGGCTCCATCGTGACTGGCCGCTGGAGCCGTCGATGGCGACGAAGTCGCGGTCGATGCCCGCGACGTAGACGCCGCGGGCATCGGCGTACGGTGCTGCCCAGATACGGCCGCCGATATCGACAGGTGTGGCGACGCGAGTGCCGTTGGAGGCGTCGAGGCGGTGCAGGCGGCCGACCTCGGTGGCGATGTAGAGGACATCGCCGTGCAGGGCGGGGGTCGCGACGATGCGCTCGGCGATGTCGACGGGGCCGCCCCAGCTCGTGACCGGGCGGCCGTTCTGAAGGGTGAGCGCAACCACCTGGCCGCTGTAGCCGGCCACGTAGACGATGCCACCGTCGATCAAAGGCGTGGCATAGATGGCCTTGAGGTCGACACCATCGTCATCGTCGGTGCCACCAGGATATGTCCAGAGCCGGGCGGTGGGATTGAGCGCCAGCGAGTCTCCAGTGGGAGTCGTGAAGGCGGAGAGTTCGCCCTCATCGATCTGGGTCACGAGGATGCCCTCCTCGACGACGGGGCTGGCCCAACCGTTCGGGTTGGCAATGCCGGCGCAGGCCATGGTGAGGAGTGCCGATAGCAGCAGCACGACCGTCGGGCGATGGCGGACGGCGCGCCGTCTGGGGGCCGTGGGGAGCGAGGTGGGAGTTTGAGTCTGCGTTGGGGCGTCCGATCCGGTGAAGGTGGTGAGTCCGATTGTCACACGTGAAACATTATGGCTTGCAGATCTAGGTTTCTGACGGGGTTGACGGGCCCGACCGGTCAGGAACGGGGTCGTAGCCGCCCGCTCGCCCCGGGTGGCAGCGACCGATACGCCGCACGCCCATCCAGCCGCCGCGGAAGGCGCCGTGGCGTTCGATTGCCTCGTGGGTGTAGACGGAGCAGGTCGGCTGGTAGCGGCAGTTCGGGCGCAGCGAGGGCGAGATCGATCGCTGGTAAGACCGTACGAACAGTAGTGCTAGTCGAGTCAGCACGGCGAGACGCTCCCCGAGTGCGTCAGGCGCGTCAGTCGCTTCAGTCTCTTCGGTGGATCGTTACGCTGAGCGGTGATGTCGGTCAGTGCTGCCGTCATGACCGCTCCAGCAACGAAAGCTTAGAAGACGATCGCTCGATATCTCGTGAGAGCTGATGGAAGCTCGCGTTTGCGGCTCCATCCATTGCGGTGATCAGCACGTCGTGACCCTGACGCATCGGCAGCTGATGCACGATCTCGCGTAGACGGCGCTTGATGCGGTTACGCACCACCGCGCCGCCGTTGCGACGTGCGATGGCGAAGCCGTAGCGATTGTGCGCGAGGCCGTTCTCACGAGCGGTGAGCCGGAGCGCCCGCCCTCGTGCCCGGCGGCCCTCCTTGATCGTGGCGGTGAAGTCGGCCTTGCCGCACAGTCGCTGATCTGATCGGCGGACGGCGTCCATCATAGGCCTGCGATCGACGCAGTCACGGTCACGATGCGCCTCCGAAATGGTGGGCTAGACGGAAATTCGCTGCCGGCCGCGGAGCCGCCTGCGCTGGATCACGGCGCGCCCGTTGCGCGTGGACATGCGCGCGCGGAAGCCGTGCTTGCGCTTCCTGGGAAGGCGCTTGGGCTGCCATGTCCGCTTCGGCACCGATTCGTCCTCCGAATGCTCAACGAGTATACGGAGGGATTCAGCGCACGGGCAACGAACGACGCCTTCGCCGCCGACACGAGGCCCGCGAACGAAGGGGGCGCTGGGCGGGTGCCGGGCGGGTGCTGGGTGGGTGTCGGGTGGGGCGGAGGCTAGCGAATCGAGGGGCGCGCCGCGCCAGCGTAGAGGTAGCGATACCAGGCGTACTGCTCGATCACGTCCTCGATGTAGCCCTCGGTCTCGGAGAAGTCGATGGCGTCGATGTAGCCGGCGCCGCCGGGGTGCCACTGCTGCTGGAGCCAGCGCTCGGCGTTGTGTGGCCCGCCGTTGTAGGCGGCGAGCGCCGCGAAGATGTTGCCGTCGAAGCGCTCGATCTGGCCGGCCAGGTAGCTCGCGCCGAAGCGCAGCGAGGACGCCGGGCGAGTGAGGTCGGACGGATCCCATGGGATGCCGAGCGACTGTGCGATCAGCCGGCCGGTCGGGGGGATCACCTGCGTCAGCCCAACGGCGTCGGCGTGGGAGACGGCCAGCGGGTTGTAGCGTGACTCCTGCCGCACGAGGGCAAGCAGCAGCAGCGGCGGTATGCCTTCGTCGCGGGCAACGTCGCGCACGAGCTCGCCGTAGGGCAGGGGATAGGCGAGCCGCTCGATCGCCAGGGGCGTCACCAGTCGCTGCGTGGCGCTCAGCACGAAGAGCACGTCGGATGCGGCGAAGGCGGCGATGTCGTGCAGCCCCGCCTCGCGCGCGACGATGGCTATCTCCAGCAGGCTCAAGCGGTCGCCCTGGAAGCTGCGCCTCAGCTCGAAGAACGCGCTGCGCGCGAGGTCGGGCTCGCCCGCTGCTGCGAGCGCGGGCGCGGCGACGAGCCGCGGGTCGGTGGCGACGCTCACCGGAGGTCCGTTGCTGCCGGCAGCGCCGCCGGTCGTTGTTCGCAGCCAGAGCCGGGCGGCGTTGGCATCGAGGCCGTCGTCGAAGCCTCCAGCCGTGGCCGCTCCGCCCCACTCCTCCAGCAGTTCGCTGGTGAGCGGGGCGGTGGCTGCTTCGCCGGCGAGGTCGAGGATGGTGGCGATTGAGCGCACGTTGAAGGTCGCGGGGGCGGGCGCACTCTCGTCGGCGGTCAGTTCGCCGAGCCAGAGTGCGGCGCGGGCGGCGGTGCGCGATGACGAGAAGGTCGTGAGCGCGCGCAGGCGCGCGACGGCCGCGTCAATGTCGCCAGCGCGCGCCAGCGCCAGCGGGTCCCGCAGCGCGGCGCGGCCGGCGAAGCTGGAGGAGGGGAAGTCCGTGACGATGCGACGGAAGTGCTCCGAGGCCTCCTCGAAGCGGCCGAGGTCCTGTAGCAGCAGCCCTCGCCACCACAGTGAGTCGTCCGCGAGGCCGCCGGGGAAGAGAGTGCCCGCGCCGGGCGCGAGTTCGATCGAGCGGCCGTAGTGATAGATGGCGAGCTGCAAGTTGTCGATGCGTTCGGCGATGGCGGCCAGGAAGAAGTGGGCGACGGCCTGCTCGTCCGCCGTCAGCGGCGTCTCCAGCGCGGCCAGGTAGCGGCCGCGGGCCTGTTCGTTGTCCCGCGCGCGGTAGCGGACGTAGCCGGCCTGGAGCGGCGAGACGGGGACGCCGGCGTCTTCGAGCGTGTCGAGCGCAAGCGTCGCGACCGCGGCCGACGGCGACGCGACGACGACCGCGGCGGCATCGACCGTCCAGCGCGGATCATCGTCCTCCAGCCGAGATTGCGCGGCCGCCCATCGTGCTGAAGCGATCTCGCCGCCGCCGGCCGCGGGGTCGCTCGCGAGAGCGGCCACGGCCTCATGCGCCTGATCGTTGCGATCGAGACGGAAGAGGGCGTCGACCAGCTCGCTGCGCGCGACCACGCGCAGGAGCGACGGGGCGGAACTGCTGGGCACGGTCGTGATAGCCCGGAAGGCGGCGACGGCCTCGACGTCGCGGCGGATGGTGGCAGTCGAGTCATCGGCGGCGCGGCGGGCGGCCAGTGCCTGGGCGGTGCGGAGGTGAGCGGCGGGGGCCAGCGGGCCGCCGGCGGCCTCGACGGTGCGGAAGGCGAGCGCGGCCGTCTCGAAGTTACCCCCGTCGAACGACGCTCGCCCGCGGAGGTACTGGACGCGCTCGGCGTCCTGCGGCGCGTGGCGCAGCAGCAGAGAAGCGTGGATCGCGGCGTCGAGTGGGCGGCCGCCGGACGCGCGGGCACGGACCAGGCCGGACCAGGCCGCCTCCCGATAATCCGGCGGCGAGGTCGTGAGGATGTCGAGGTAGCGCTCGGCGGCCTCGTCGCTGCGGCCCACCTCGAGCGCGAAATCAGCGCTGGCGAGCAGCTGCTCCGGTGTCGACGGCTGGGCGCCGGCCGGCGGTGCGGGTGCGACGAACAACAGCGCGAGGAGGGCCGGCAGAAGGGGCGCACAGCGCCGTACAGGATGCATGGAGGGAGAGTAGCGCTGCGGGGACGATTCCGTGTCGCGTGGAGCGGCGGTACACTGCCTCGTGCCGCCGGTGGGCGGCGCAACAGAGAGCAGGGACGCGTGTCGAAGTTGAGCCGGTTCGCGGCACTCATGATTGGCCTCATGGCGGCGTCGACGCCCGTGAGTGCTTTGGCGAAGGGAGAAGGCCGTGCGCTGGAGACAGCGGACGACATGTGGCGCGTCGCACTGTTCACGCTGGCCGGGGTGGGCGGACTGCTGCTGGTCACCGCCATCGGCTATCTCTACCGCCATGAGCGAGGACTGGCCTGGGGCTTCCAGAAGCCTGACGCTCCCGAGCATGACGAAGAGCACGACTGAGCACGACCACTACTGAACGGGGGAGGGGACGCCATTGCTTGAGGTAGGAGATCGGATACCGGACTTCGCGCTGCGCGACCCGCAGCGCGAAGAGGTGACGCAGGAGTACTTCGAAGGGTCGATCGGCGTTATGGCCTTCTACCCGATGGCCTTCTCCGGCGGCTGAACAATTGAGATGCAGGGCTTCCAGGAGATCCACGAGGACCTGGAGGCGCTGGGCGCCCGCGTTGTGGGCGTCAGTGCAGATACCTTTGCAGCGAATGGCGCGTTCGCCGAGAAGTACGGGTTCGAGTTCCCGCTGCTCTCTGACTGGCCGGCGAACCAGACTCTCGAGGCGTTCGGCGTGAAGCGCGAAGGCGGCCCGACAGCCGTGCGCAGGACCTTCATCTTCGATGCCGACCGCGTGATCCGGGCGGTGGTGGACGATCAGCGCGACATGCCCGCTCATTCGGCCGGTGCGCTGGAGGCCGTGAAGGAGCTAGCCGGCAGCTAGCCCCGAGCAGCAGCCGTTGAGCAGTCCCTGCGGCGAAGGCCACGACAGGAACGGCAACGACAGGAACGGCCCAGGATCAGGGAGCGGCGGCCTCTCTGGGCCGCCGTTTGGCGTCGTGCGGACTGGTGAGGAGACCGACTAGCGCTTGACCTTCATCGCCTTGTCGATCTCGGCCTCGCGACGGTCGATCGCCTCGACGCGCTCCTCGATCACACCGCGCATCTCGACCAGCTGTTCCATCTTGCGCTGCACGATCTCGCTCTGCAGGGTCATCGCCTCGCGGATGCGGGCGATGCGGGCTTTGCGCTCCAGCAGGTCGCGGTCGGGGCGGAAGGTCGCGCGGATCTGGTTGTAGAGGGCCTCCGCGTCGACCATCTCCTTGATCTCGGCGAGCGAGAGGTTGAGCAGGCCCTGCAGCCGCTTGATCAACTCAATGTGTTCGATGTCGAGCTCGGAGTAGAGGCGGAAGCCGCCGTCCATCCGTTCGGCCGGTTGGAGCAGCCCGCGCTCCTCGTAGAAA
Organism: Dehalococcoidia bacterium; assembly: GCA_030745285.1. Classification (GTDB taxonomy): domain Bacteria; phylum Chloroflexota; class Dehalococcoidia; order UBA2979; family UBA2979; genus SHYR01. The sequence continues at coordinate 19,809 of JASLOV010000096.1, forward strand.
CGGAGGGTGCGCTGGGTGACGCCCGTGCGATCGGCGACTTCCCCGATCTGATAACGAACCTCGTCCTCATCGGCAGAGTCGCCGGGTGTGGCAGGGCTGGCGGGCCGCGACATGGCGGAATCGTAGGAAGTGACGTTGCGGCCCGTCAAGGCGTCCGGCCGGAGATGTCAGAATGAGGGCGTCCTGCGCGACGGCCGGCGTCAACCTGCGCGGGACGCCCGGAGCTACTCGGAGTGGTCGTGCTCGTCCGCCGGCGCCGAGCTGATCGAAGGCAGCAGGGGGTCCGGGCGTTCGTCGCTCTCGGGCGTGCGCGGCGGCCCAACCTCGCCTGCCGCAGCGATGATCTCGGCGAGCAGCGCCGGGTTGCCGGCCGGCACGAGCACGGCGGGCGCACCCGAGTCACGCCAGACTTCCAGGGTCTCCGCCGTCACCGCCTCCGTCACCGCCAGCAGCAGCGGCGCCTGGGTCAGCTGCACGATGCGCCGCAACGCCAGCTGGTCGCGCACGGTCGGGGCGGCGGACTGAGCCGCCAGCAGGACAGCGTCGAGGCGCAGCGGGGCGAGCATGCGCAGGCGGTCTTCGTCGGCGTCCGCCTCCAATAGCATCACCCGTCCGAGCTTGCGTTCCAGCAGCGCGCCGGCGGCGGCGCGCGCGTCGTCGAACACGAAGAAGTCAGCACCGGCCTCGGCCGCGATCTTCGTCTGGCCGGCCGTCGCATCTTCCAGGCGCATGCCGGCGGGCGCGTCGCCCGCGGCTTCGGCGACGGCTGCGATGGCCGCTTCATCGACGCCCGCGATGAGCGCGCCCGCGCCGGCCTCGACGGCGGACCTGGTGGCCGTCGCGTCGGTGACCTCGGCGACGACGAGGACGTGTCCGCCCGGCCCATCGTCGGATCCGGGGGCGAAGCCGAGGCCGCCACGGCGGCGGCGCGTGGTCTCGCGGAGGCGGTCGCGCAGCTTACTCATGTGTCGGAGATCCGGTTCTGAAAGATGGTCTGACTGGAGCCGGCGGGGGGAATCGAACCCTCGACCTGCTGTTTACGAAACAGCTGCTCTACCGCTGAGCTACACCGGCCCGGTGCTGAATCTGGACTCGGTACGGAACGATCCGGACCACCATGGACCGCCATGGGGAAGGCTACGCCGTGCCGCAAATGATGGTAGCGCATCGTCGGGATAGCGGCCTGAGCGGGAGCCCCCTAGGCCTCGGTGATGCCCACCACTACGCCGTCCGGTGCGCGGATGACCGCCAGGTGTGCGCCCGCCGGGACCTGCCTGATCGGCGCGAGCACCTCTGCGCCACGCGCCGCGGCGCGATCGACCGTGTCCCAGAGGTCGGC
>JASLOV010000097.1 GCA_030745285.1 Dehalococcoidia bacterium
CCGTTGTCCATATCCCCGCGTTCCGCTCGGAGGGATGGGAGGTCGCAGGCGTCTGGAGCCGCCGCCGCGAACGTGCCGAGGAGCGGGCAGCCGAGCACGGCATCGATGCGGTGCACGACGACTGGCGCGAGCTCGTCGAACGCGAGGATGTCGACGCCATCGCCGTCACGACCCCGCCCGGTCCCCACCACGAGATGTCGATGACCGTACTACGGGCCGGGAAGCACCTCCTCTGCGAAAAGCCATTCGCTCTGAACGCCACCGAGGCCGCCGAGATGCGCGACGCCTCCGCGTCGACCGGGCTCACGGCGATGGTGGCGCACGAGTTTCGCTTCACGCCGCAGCGCACGCGGATCAGCGAACTGATCGACGAAGGCTACATCGGCGAACCGCAGGTCGCCGCTGTGCAGCTGATGATGGGCCGCCCCGCCGGGAACTCTCCGCCGCCGATGGGATGGGGCAGTCGGGCTGCGGAGGGCGGGGGGTTGCTCGGCGCGCTCGGATCGCACTACATCGATGGTCTCCGCCACTGGTTCGGTGACGTCGTCTCGGTCAGCGGGCAGGTTGCGACGCTGCGACCGGACCGCCTCGACGGGGAGACCGATCGCATCGTGCAGGCCGATAGCGACGACACCTTCAGCTTCACCCTGGCGTTCTCGCGGGGGGTTATGGCCACCATGACGGCGTCCTCTGTCGTGACGCCGAGCCAGGGGGCCCGCATCCTCCTGACGGGTACGGACGGGGTGTTGCTGGCGACTCAACCGGGCCCCAACCCCGAGCAGAGCGGCATCGTGCTCGGGGGCAAGAAGAACGATCGCTCGCTCGAAGAGCTACCGATGCCGGACCGGCTCACGCCGTTCGAGGATGAGCGCGATGGGCGGCTCGTCTCTTTCCGGCTGCTCGTGCGAGAGTTCGAGCGTGGCATCCGCGAGGGCACGCCATCCCCGGCGCCCAGCTTCGAGGACGGCTGGCGCTGCCAGCAGGTCCTCGACGCAGTCCGCGAATCGTCACGCACCGGCGTCCGCGTCGACATCGAGTAGGGCGGCCGATTCGCTCACGCGGTCGGGCGGCGATGCGAGGGTCGACGATCAGTCCTCCTCTGCCACGCCCGAGCCGCCTCCGAACTGTGAGCGGAACCTCGGTCCCAACGCCGGCGAGACCGTCGGTGCGGTGATCGACGCGGAGGCGGCGTCGACCCACGACCGATACTGCGCGATCAGCCGGTCCTCGTCCTCGTATGCGTACGGGTTCGGCGACAGCACCCCCAGCTGCTTCTCGTCAAGCTCGTCGCGATGTTCCGCGAGCCAGCGCGCCGTGTGAGCGATGGCCTCCGCAGGCGGAATGGCATCCTCGTACCCCAGCATGCGCTGGAGCTTCGACGTGTCGAATTGCTGGCTCGGCGTCGCGTAGCTCGTCGCGAACGCCGTCGCGAGTGGATGCGTGATGCCGACGATCTCCCATTCGTGGTCCAGCGCCTCGGCGACGATACGCAGCACGTCGCGCAGCATGAACGTCTCCCGGTCGACGACGTGGAACACTTCGCCCGCCGACGCTTCGCGGTCGACCGCCAGCAGCACCTGCCGCGCCGCGTTATCGACGTAGCACATGGTCCGCAGCGTGCTGCCGTCCCCCGGCACGACGATGTGCGGCCGTCCGTCCAGCACCCGCCTCACCACCGGCCACAGCCACTGGCGCGGTACTCGCGGTCCGTAGATGTCGGTGTAGCGGAACACCGTCGCGCGAAGGTCTCCCGCCTCGTGCCGGGCCATCACGCCACGCTCTGTCTCGGCCACGGCCCAGCCGGTCGTACTCTCCCCACTCCGCTCCGTGAACCGTGGATGCCGCTCGTCGATCGGGAAGCCGCGCCCACGTGGGAATGGCAACTGCGACGGTGGAACGTTCCCGCCTTTCCCGCCAATCGCGATCAAGCGCTCGCACCGGCCCACCATCACTTCTGCGACGTAGCGCAGCCGCCCATACATCGACAGCACGACGTCCCAGGACGAAGCGCCGAAGTCAGCCTCCAGCTCCTCCCGGCTGTTCGGGTCGCCGTGCAAGTGGTGGTGTACTTCAGGCAACGCGTCCGTCTCGTGCGCTCCGCGATGGTAGATCGAGACCTCAAACCCGCGTTCCAATAGCCCCGCCGCGATCGGCGGCCCCGTCGGGCCCGTGCCGCCGACGATCAGTGCCCTCTTCATGCCCGCACCTCCTACAGCGCCACCGGCCCGTCGAAGCCCCTGAGCGTGACCGATGGCGGGGCGTGCCTGCCGGGACGTCAGCGTCGCCCGTCGTAGCTGAAGGAGGCGTCCTTCGGCGACATCCGCATCTCCCACGTCACCAACCGGCCCGCATCCTCCGCCCGCGCACCGGTGCCGACAAGCTTGCCCCCCGCGCCTCCGTAGCGACGCGAAGCATAGCGCCCGAGCGCCCCGGAGATCGCCGCCGCCGGTCAACTCCTTGATCGCCTCGGGCGCGTCCACGTCCGATGCGTTCATGGTGTGGTTCGCCCCACCTCTTTCGCGTAGCCGAGCTTCCCTTACCTGGCTCCCGCCATCCCCTCACACGAAGGCCGAGAGTGGGCGGCCTCTCAACCACGAAGCCCGGACGAGGCGACGTTCCGCTGCAGCGCGGCTCGCACCTCGTACGGGGGCATCGGGTGCGTGCGCTGTGACCTGTCCCCCGAGAACGAGTCCAGCTGCAGAGA
>JASLOV010000098.1 GCA_030745285.1 Dehalococcoidia bacterium
CGGTTGCCGATGGAGCACGGGACCGGGCGAGGTGAGCTTGATAGATATGGTGACGATCGCGAAGAGAGGAGTCAGGAGAAGAAGGCCGAGCAGTGATCCGATGATGTCGATCAGCCGCTTCGTCGCGTAGTAGCCGACGTGCGGCTCGCCGGACGGAACGAGCAAGGCGAGCGCGCTTCGCGCCGCTGTGGCCGGCGCCGCGGCCAGGTCGGACCCTTGAGCCTTCATGTCGTCCGTCTCCGGCGCATGCGCAAGCGCCACGTGCCTCGAAACGACGTAGCAGCCTCTGGTGCGATGCCTGCTACATCCTAGCCAAGGATAGAGGCCCCCACGGTGATGCGCCAGCCGATTCGCCCCCGCGGTCGGGACCGACGGCTCGATGGCCACGGGGCGGGCAGGGGCGGATTCGGGTGCTGCGGGACGCCGTTCACGTTATGGTTGACAGGCGCTCGGAGGTCGAAATGGCAGCAACGCAGACCGACACGGGGCATCATCAGGCCGAAGGCGAGCGATGGGCGTTCGACGAGTCGGTGACGGCCGTCTTTGACGACATGCTCGAGCGGTCGATCCCCGAGTACGAAGAGATGCGGCGAGCATCGACCGAGTTCGCCAGTGTCTGGATCGCGAACGACCTCGAGGCGACCTCCGGTCCGCCAACCGTCCTCGACCTCGGCGCCTCGAACGGCGGTTCGCTCGCCCGCCTCGTCGCTGCGTTCGGCTCGCAGGCCCGCTACGAGGCCATCGAGGTGTCCGAGGCGATGCGCGAGCAGTTTGCTGCGCGCTTCGGGTCGCTGCTCGACGGAGAAGATCCGACGGTGCGGCTGCTGGACGGGGACCTCCGCGAGGGCCTCCCGGGCGGGTTCGGCCGAACGGCGGTCGTGCAGTCCATTCTCACGCTGATGTTCACGCCGCTGGAGTATCGCCATCGCATCGTGCAGGAGGTCCATGACCGGCTCGATGACGGCGGCTGTTTCCTGCTGGTCGAGAAGATCATCGGCGCCGACGCTCTGCTCGACGGTCTCTTCACCGATGCTTACTACGCATTCAAAGAGCGCAGCGGCTATTCCCGCGAGGAGATCGACCGCAAGCGCTTCGCCCTGGAAGGCGTCCAGGTGCCGGTGACGGCTCGCTGGAACGAGGAGCTGCTGACCGCTGCTGGCTTCCGCTCCGTGGACTGCTACTGGCGTTCGGGCAAGTTCGCCGCATGGGTCGCCGTCAAGCGCTGACCGTTCACGGCAGAGACTGACTGCGGATACGCGGCAGCGTTGCAACGGCGAGCGCCGGCGCGAGCCAGATGTAGCGCTCCCATAAGTACGGTTGGGTCGCCGCGACCACGAGGTACCCGGCGGTCCCGGCGGCGAGGCCGAACAGGAGCATCGCTTCAGGCGACTGCGGATCGCGGAACAGGCTGAAGCCTCGCCACAGCCAGCTGCCGACGATCGCGGCGAAGAGCAGCACGCCGCCGAGCGCGAGTAGCCCGCCAGCCCCCCAGGGCTCCAGGTAGACGCTGTGCGGATGCAGCACGTCGTGGAAGCCGTGACCGAAGATCGGTGAATCGAGGATCTGCTGCCAGGTGGTCGAGAACAGGCTCTCTCGGTCGCCGAGCGGCGCCTCGACAATGGAGCGGCTCGTGCCGCCTCCACCGAGCAGCCGGCTGAGCGCGTTCGACTCCGGGATGTTGAACCACTCAACGTGACTGGCGGCCGCGAACGCGGCCAGGACGGCCGCAGGCGCCAGCGCGGTGATCGGCCGCCACAGCGTTGCGAAGATGGCGACGACGGCGATGAAGCCGAGCAGACTCGCGCGCGATCCCGTGTAGAGGATGATCAGTTCGAGCGACCCGACCACCGCCATCATCGCCCAGCCCAGGCGCCGCCCGGACGTCGCCCACTGCGCCAGCGCGGTACCAGTCGCGAACACGCTCATCAGCGCGAGGTGGTTCGGCTGTAGTGCCAGTCCCTTCACCCGGTCGAGGTGCGAGACATCCAGCAGGAAGCCGTATCCGGCACTGGCCAGCACGGTGGCGGTGAACACGGCCACCGCCACTCGAATCTCCCGGGTCGTTGGCGACCAGAGCACGATCAGTGTCAGCGTGCCCGCCGCCGCGACCGCGAACTGGGCGATGTTGATCAGGCTGCGACGGACGTCGGGCGACGCCCACGCCGTCCCCGCCAGGCCGCCGGCGATGATCAGCAGGATGGCGCCGTAGAGCGGGGCGGCGAGACGCCAGCCTGGACCCCGACGGAGCGACGGCAGGAGCAGGATCGTGCCGGCGACCATGACCGGGTCGGCGAGCGTGACGACGAGCATCTCGTCTCGTTCGATCGGCGCGTCCCCGGGTCGGATCAGCAGGCCGTTGAGTGCGGCGAGCGAGACTCCCGCGAAGACGAGCGCGATGCCGGCGCGGCGCGTTCCAACCAGCACGACGATCGTGAACCCGACCGGCACGACGATGCCGACGAGCGCGCCGAGCTGTCGTTCGCCCCAGACCAGGCTGACCAACAGACCGGCCACCAGCAGCGTGGTTGCTGCGACGGCGGTCAGGCGAGTCCGGGTGGCGACCGGATTTGGTAGGCGCAGGCGGTTCACGTCGCGGTGCTCTGCAGGTTCGCCTCGACAGTGGGACCGGAGAGCGCTTCCCGGGGCCGGAGCGAGCCTTCAGGGCGAAAAGGAGGCCTTGAGTCCACTGAGCACCGGCACGGGTGTGGGGTCGATGCCGTTGAGCATCGCGATGTAGTACGAGACCCAGTCGCCGAGGTACGAGGCACACATGACCGACTCAAGGACGCCGTCATGCTCGACGACGACGTTGTCCGTCTCAACGCCTGCCTCTCGAAGCAGCTCCGCCGTGGATTGCACCCGCATGCGGCTGCGAGGTTCGATGGCGGGGGAGTCCAGCAGGATGGCGTGAATGGAGTCCCTCAGCGCGATCGGCTGCCGCAGCCCCTCGATCAGGTTGTGGTCGATCTCGGGCAGCTCCAGGTGGAAGGCCCACTGCTTGGCGTTCTCGTTCGTCTGCGCCGCCCACCGCCGGGCGGCCACCGCCAGGAAGTCGACGCCGATCACGACCGGCGCGCGGCCGTCGATGCGGCACGCCAGCTGTTTCGCCCGATTCGTGCTCAGCGGGGCATCGACCCCCCACGCTTGGCCGGCCCTGGTCAGTGCAGCGAACGTCGATTCGATCTCGGTGGCGCCCATGTCCAGGACGCCCAGCCGTTGCAGGAAGGCGAGGAGCGGGAGTGCGCCGTATCCGAAGGCGGTGCGAGGGGGCCCGTCGCAGCTGTACCGGAACAGTGGGAGTTCTTGTGCCTCCGCAGCCTCGGCAAGCGGTCCGCCAGTGGTGACGGCGATGCACATCGAACCGGCTTCCGCGGCGCTGTTTAGCGCCGCCAGCGCTTCCTCCGTGCTACCCGAGAATGAGCAGGCCACGACCAGCGTGTGTTCGTCCGACAGTGGCGGTTCGCGGCGGCGAAGTACCTGCACCGGCACTTCCGTGCGGGTCGCGGCTACCTCGGCGACGACATCGCCGCCGATGGCGGAGCCGCCGACGCCTGTGACGACGACGCGCCGCGGCCGCGTGAGCGAAGGGGGAATCTCCCAGGACTGCGCCTCGGCCCAGGCACGCCTTGCCTGAGCGGGAAGTTCCGCGAGCAAATGTGCCATGTCGGAGCAGTCAAACTGCTCGTAGCGTCGGGGGTCGTCGAGTTCGCTCACCGGCGTTCGATGACGCGGCGAGGGGCGTCACAGAGATCCGTATGCCAGTTCATGCGCATATCCTGTCACAGATCATCAGAACGCCCTAGACGCCCCCGGGGAGCCCGACTCCGTCCTGAGGGCGTCCGACGCACGAGCACGCGAGGCTGGTGGATGCGGATCCTGTCACACGCGCACCTCCGCCCGCTGGCGTCGGTGGCCGCCATCTCCTTGCTCGCCGTGATCCTGGTGGCGACGCTGACCTCGGTTGGGAGTGGCGAGGAGGGGGCTGAGCCCGGGACGTGCTCGTACGGTGTGCGCTGCTTCTGGGGTCATCTGATTCTGTTTGGCGGACTTGCGGGAGCGATCGTCGGCTGGGTCGCCGGTGGCGATCCCCACCTCAAGGTGCCGGGGCAGGCGCTGCTGCTGACCGTCCTCTTCATCGTCGTCTTCGGGGCGGCCGATGAGATTGCGCAGGAACTGTGGGTGCAGGGCCGTTACGGCCAGCTGAGGGATTGGACCGACGATGTCGTCGGGGGTGTGGCCGGCGTAGTCGTCGCAAGGCTGGCCGTCGCGCGGGTCGTGCGTCCGGCTGACGGTGAGCGGGACTGACCATGAAATCCCGTTGGTCCACCGAAGACGCCCCCTCCGACGA